>JANPOR010000232.1:0-10482 GCA_031428075.1 Hymenobacter sp.
CCGCCGTGCTGCGAGAGCACGGCGGCCTTTTCCGTGAAATTATTTCGGAGAGCCTTCTTACAGCAGGTCGTTAAGTCGACTCCTTGCACAACCATAAAAAGTGGCCTCAACGATTTGCTGGGGGCTTTTTTCTTTTAGGGACCCTTACACTACTACCCGATTGAGCCGCGCAGCGCCTCGGGTGATGCCCATGTTCCTACTTGAAAAAGTCTTCGGACGATTGCACAATCTGGTCGATGAGGTAATGTCGCTTCAACGCATTGTTAAAGTTGCTCGCTTCGGAGGCGCCGTTTTTCCGGTCGCGGGCGTAGGCGGCGTAGAGGTAGACCACGTCTTACGCGCCAGCGTCCGGATGAGACACGGCGAACGACCCGTATTCAGCGGGCACAGGTTTTTCGTACTGGAGTGTTATTTCTGCTTAAAAATGCTTTTGGGCAGGACGACGTGTGCCCCACGTGTGCCGTCGACCACCTGGGTCACGTCGAGGTCGCCGGCCACACTGGTGAGCATGTAAGCCTCGTCGCGGGTAAGGTGTTTTTCGGCCACCAAGAAATCAATCATTTCGCGCACCGCGCCTTTGGCGGCTTCGGTCAGGTCCTCGTTCAGGCCCATGCTGATGTAAGCGGTGGGCGTCTCGGCGCGGGGCAGTTTGAGGTGCATGTCCTTGCGCACAATAAATTGAAGGTTACCAACGAGCGACGTTTCCAAAGCCGTAATGTCGACCTCGCCGTTGCCTTGCCCGGCGTGGCCGTCGCCCACGAAAAATAGGGCCCCCGGCGCGTGTACCGGTAAATAGAGCGTGGTACCCACCACCAGCTCTTTGTTGTCGAGGTTACCGCCGTGGATGCCGGGCGGGGCGCTATTGATACGGCCCGCCGCCACCGGCGGAGCCACGCCCATACTGCCAAAAAACGGCCGCAGCGGCACGTCGATGCCCGGCGCGAAATGCGCCACGCCCTGCTTGGCATCGAGCGAAATGATTTTCATCTTCTCGTACGGGAAGTCCTCTGGAATGAAGCCGCTTTTGGCCCCAAAAGCATTGTAGGCGTACGGAATGGCCAATTCGATGCCTTGGATGCGCACCTCCAGCACGTCACCGGGCTCCGCCCCTTCCACAAAAATGGGCCCCGTGAGGATGTGTCCGCCGGGCCCCTTATTGGTGACTTTAGCCGTGATGTCGCGCAACGATTGCTCAACTTGGGCGGGGGCTACGCCGGCTCCTTCGAGCCGTGCAGGGCTGGAGGTAATAAGCGTATGCACCCGCACGGTTTCGCCCGATTTGATACGCAGCACGGGCGGTGCAGCGGCGTCGTAGTAGCCCCAGGCGGCAGTGGCGGGTGTGATTTGCAGCTCGTGCTGAAATTTATTGGTCCCACGCTGGGCGTAGGCCACTGGGGCCCCGAGCAGGCCGGCGGTTAGCAGGAATCCGAGGAGAAGTGTTTTCATGGCTGGAAAGTACGCAGCGGCGGCCATCGTCCACCGATTGGCTTCGTTAGTTTTTAAAATTAAAGGGGCCGCCGTGCAACCAGCGTACGGTGGCCCTTTTTTGCGGAGCTATCCTTTGCCAGTCTTTAACGCCGTCTTGGGGCCGGGCCACCTCTGGGCATAAATGCAGGTTTTGACTCCTTTCGGCGCGGCTCTTGGCGCGTTTTTTTTGCGCAGTACCTCTCCGTTTTTTCTACTCAAATGAAGTCGGTAGGAGCACCTGAGCGGATTACCCGTAAGCCCGCCTAATCGTCTTTTCAGCCCCGTACGCCGCTGAAGAAGGTCAATAAGCAGTAATTAGCGGACCAACTACCGTTTCGACCGAGAGCATTCAGCGCCTTTGCGCAAGCAAGTGATTAGTGACGACCGAAAATAGCTGAAGACTCGCTTGACCATCATTCCGCCACTACGCCGTACTTGCCGAGCAGGCCCGGTAGGCCGGCCAGCGCGAAGCGGGCCCCCACGAGGCCGTTGGCTTCGGGGTCGAGGGCGAAGCCGGTGGCGGTGGTGAAGTCGGCCCCCGCCAGTTGGGTGCCGTGGAAAACGGCGCCAGCCAGCGTGCAATCGGCAAAGACCGCCCCGCTGAGGTCAGCGTTGGTAAAGTCGGCCTCGTCGAGGGCGCAGTCGGCGAAGCGCGTGGCCGGCATCTGACGGCCGCCGAAGGTGGCGTAGCGCAGTTGGCAGCGGTCGAAATGCACGCCGAACAGCAGGTCGCGGCAGGCCCCAAAAGGAACGCCCAACAGCTTGCAGTCGGCAAAGACCACGTTTTGCAGAGCGGTTTGGGTGAGTTGCGCCAAGGATATGTTGCAGCGCTCGAAGCGGCAATCGGTGAAACGCAGGCGACTGAGCGCGGCCCCGCTGAAATCGGCGCCGATAAAGTGGTACTGCTCGAACTCGGGGCCCTCGGCCAGTAATCGGCGGGCGTCCCAGCGCTCGGCCACGTTTTCGGGCGGGAAGCGGGTGGGCGGGCGCAGGGGCACGGGTTTGCGTGTGGGTTTCATGGCAGCTTGATCGGGGAGGTAGCGGAGCCCAAAAATACTCCCGCCCCGGGTCGAAAGAGGGCCAAAGAAAGCTCACGCAAACCACTGCTGGCTTTTTCGGTTAAGTGCGGACCGGCCGTTACCTGGCCGAGCTTATTGCTTTTATGGCTGCACGCTCCCTTTACTTTGAAAACGCTGCCGGCCGCGTCTGGGAAGAACCGCTGAACTACCTGCGGCTGGAATATCGCGCCGGTCCCCGCGAAGAAATTGCGTTCAGGGCCCTGTTCACCCACGTGTTACGGGCCATGCAGCGCCGAGGCTGGGGCAAAATGCTGATTGACCAGCGCAAGATGTCGCCACTCTCCGATGCCGAACGCACCTGGATGGTCGATGAGTGGCTGCCCCGCGCCGTGCGCGAAGCCAACTACCGCTACGGAGCCGTGGTACTGGCAGAAGATGTGTTTGCCCGCGTGAGCATGACGCGCCTGTCCATGGCCTCCCGCGATTTGGGCAAAATTTACAAAACCTTCGGTACCGAAGCTGAAGCCACCAACTGGCTACTAGCGACTAATATCGAGCGGAGCACGAAATAGAAACAACAGCGGCGGCGCTGCGGCGAGATGTTTCCCGCTGCGCTGCCATTACCGTTTTCACCTCCTTTGCTACTGGCGCGGCTTGGCGCGCTCGTACTGCACGGGCCAGGCCACGTCGGCTCCCAGCGCATAGGCGGCGTGCAGCGGGAAGTAGGGATTACGCAATTCTTCTCGGGCCAGCAGCACGAGGTCGGCCCGGCCCTGGGCAATGATTTCTTCGGCCTGGGCGGGTGTGGTGATGAGGCCCACGGCTCCGGTGGCGATGCCGGCTTCGCGGCGGATGCGCTCGGCAAACTCTACTTGATAGCCGGGCGTGCTCGGGATAGTGGCGTGAGACACGTTGCCGCCCGTCGAGCTATCGATGAGGTCGGCACCGTTTTCTTTCAGCACCAAGGCCAGGGCCACCGACTCATCGATGGTCCAACCGCCTTCGGTCCAGTCAGTGGCCGAAATGCGCACGAAAAGCGGCAGCTCGGCGGGCAGCACTTCACGCACGGCGCGGGTCACTTCCACAGTGAGGCGAATGCGGTTTTCGAACGAGCCGCCGTATTCGTCGGTGCGCAGGTTGCTGAGGGGCGAGAAAAACTCGTGTAGCAGATAGCCATGCGCCGCGTGAACCTCAATCACTTGGAAGCCAGACGCCAGGGCCCGCTTGGTGGCAGTCCGGAAGTCGGCGATGACCTTTCTAATCCCAGCCGCGTCGAGCATGACCGGTACGGGGTAGTCGCTGGCAAAGGGCAGCGCGCTGGGGCCCACGGTTTGCCAGCCGCCTTCGGTTTCGGGCACGGCGCCGTGGCCTTTCCAGCCGGTGTAGGTGCTGGCTTTGCGGCCGGCGTGGGCCAGTTGAATACCGGGTACAGCGCCCTGGGCAGCGACGAATGCGGTGATGCGCTTTAGAAAGTCGATGTGTTCGTCTTTCCAGATACCGAGGTCGTCAGGGGTAATGCGGCCTTCGGGCGACACGGCGGCGGCCTCGGTGAGGACGAGGCCCGCGCCGCCCACGGCCCGGCTGCCCAGATGCACAAGGTGCCAGTCGTTGGCAAAGCCGTCGGTGCTGCTGTACTCGCACATGGGCGACACCACAAGGCGATTTTTAAGGGTGATGCCGCGCAGGGCGAAGGAATCAAAAAGCGTAGGCATGGGAAAACTGAAATCGTTTAAGTCCCCTCAAACGGCCAGGGCGGCCGGGGGTTATTACGGCGGGGCTTACCGCAAGAATTATCCGCCGAAGGTAACGCGCTAGCCGGCCCGGCACGTAAAGCCAAGCCGCGTCTTTTCTCTAAGCCTTTCCCGTTATGTCTCAAGAAGCCAGCCTTTCCTCCGGTCTCCACCCGGCCAAATCTAGCGCCACCGACGGGTCGCGCCGCCAGTTTATCAACCACGCCGGCCGTGGCCTACTGGCCATAAGCGTGGCCGGGGTCCTGCCTTTGGCAGCCGATGCGACCCCCGGCGCCCAGCAATCAACCTCCGGCCCGCTCGACATTAAGCTGCCGCCGCTCGAAGCGCCCACCGACCCCAAAGGCAGCAGCCCGTTCAACCCCGACGCCCCCGACCGCCGCGTGGGCTACGCCCTCGTGGGCCTGGGCCACCTCACGCTGGCCGAAATCTTACCCGCCTTCGGCCAGTGCAAGCACGCCAAACTGGTGGCCCTGGTGAGCGGCGACGCTGATAAGATGACCAAGGTGGCGCAGCAGTACGGCATTAAGGCCAGCAGCTGCTACTCGTACCAGGCGTATGATAAAATCAAGGACAACGCCGAGGTGGAGGTGATTTACATTGTGCTGCCCAACTCGATGCACGCCGAGTACACCGTGCGCGGGGCCCAGGCGGGCAAGCACATCTTGTGCGAAAAGCCGATGGCGGTGTCATCAAAAGAATGCGAAGAAATGATTACCGCCTGCCACAAGGCCAGCAAAAAGCTCATGATTGCCTACCGCATCCAGTACGAGTCCCTGAACCGACAGGCCCAGAAGCTGGTGCGCGATAAAACCTACGGCGCCACCAAGTTCATCCAAATGATGAACTGCCAAAACCAGGCCCACGACCAGCAGTGGCGCCACAAAAAAGCCCTGGCTGGCGGCGGCTCGCTGCCCGACGTGGGCCTATACTGCCTCAACACTACGCGCTTTTTACTCGGCGAAGAACCTACCGAAGTGTCTGCCCAGATTTACAGCACGCCGGGCGACGACCGATTCAAGGAAATCGAAGAGAGCGTGAGCTTTACGCTGCGCTTTCCGGGCGGTGCTATCTCACAGTGCATGAGTGGCTACGGCTCGTTCAACGCCAGAAGCTACGCCGTGCACGCCGAAACCGGCACCATCAAGATGGACCCGGCCTTCACCTACAAAGGCCTAGAGCAGGAGCGCCAGCACGCCCTTGGCGGCAAGCAGCTCACCGAGAAGCCCAGCAACCCCGATAGAGACCAGTTTGCCCTCGAAATGGACCACATGGCCGAGTGCGTACGCCAGAACAAAACGCCCTACACGCCCGGCGAAGAAGGCCTGCAAGATCAGCGCATCATGGACGCCATTTACCAGTCGGCGCGCGAAAACAAGCCCGTGAAGCTGCCCGCCGTGGCCAAGCTGGACGCCTTCCGCGGCGCAGCGCCCACGGAGGAAGCGTCGTAGCTTAGTGAACGATTAGAACGGGTAAACAGGGCCTAAACCCTACCAAATCACTGCCCTATCGGCCGTCGTGCGGGTCATTTTGCTACCCTCGGGGCAGCCAAAGGCCTGCTGGAACTGCGGCATGTTCATAATTGGCCCAATCGTGCGGTACTGGTCGGGCGAGTGCGGGTCGGTCAGGATTTGCTGGCGCAGGGCTTCGGGCCGGATGTTGGAGCGCCGCAGCTGGGCCCAGCTCAGAAAAAAGCGTTGCCCGGGCGTGAAGCCGTCGAACTTCGGCCGGGGCCCTGCGCCGTAACGCTGCTGCAGTTGCTTCTCCAGGGCCCCGTACACAATGGTGAGGCCGGCAAAGTCAGCCAGGTTTTCGCCCATCGTCAGCTTGCCGTTCACGTGCACCGAGTCGAGTGGCGAAAACTCGTCGTACTGGCGGCCCACGATGGCGGCGCGCTTCGTGAATTCGGCCGCGTCGGCGGGCGTCCACCAGTCGCGCAGGTTGCCCTGGGCGTCGTACTGGCGGCCCTGGTCGTCGAAGCCGTGGGTCAGTTCGTGGCCCATCACCCCACCGATGGCCCCGTAGTTCACCGCGTCGTCGGCCTTCGGGTCGAAGAACGGCGGCTGCAAGTAGCCGGCCGGAAACACGATTTCGTTCAGCGGCGGGTTGTAGTAGGCGTTGATGGTGGAGGGCGTCATGCCCCACTCGTTGCGGTCGATGGGGCCCCCGAACTTGGCCAGCTCCTGGCGGCTGTCCCAGGCGCGGGCCGCCAGCAGGTTTTGCACGTACGAAGCCCGGGTGATTGTCAGCTTGGAATAGTCCTTCCACACGTCGGGGTAGCCGATTTTCACGTGCATGGCCCCCAGTTTTTTCAAGGCTTCGGCCTTGGTGGGCGCGCTCATCCAGGTGTTCGTTTGGATGTACTCGGCAAGGCTGGCCTTCACGTTGTTCACCATTTCCAGGGCCTTCTGCTTGGCTTCGGGGCTGAACGCCTGGTCCACGTAAAGCTGGCCGAACGCCTCGCCCAGGTTCTGGTCGGTGGCGGTTTGCACGCGTTTCCAACGGGCGGGCTGCTGCTTGGCGCCGGTTAGGACTTGGCTGTAGGCAAAGGCGGCGTCGGCGTACGCGGCCGGCAGCGCCGGGGCCACCGAGTGCACCAAATGCCAGCGCATATAGGTCTTCAGGTCAACCAGCGGCTCGGTTTTGAGCACCGCGTTCAGCTCGTCAAAAAATGCCGGTTAACCCACAATCACCTCCTGAGCTTTGCCTAGCTGCTGAGCGGCCAGTAAGTGCGTGGGGTCGAGGGCCGGGTAGCGCTTTTGGGCGGCGGCCAGGGCCATCTGGTTGTAGTTGGCCTGGGGGTCGCGCAGCTCCACACGGGTGCGCGAGCCCTTGGCCAGCCGCGTTTTGATGCGTTCCACGGCCGCCGCCTCGCCTTTGGCCATGGCCGGCTTATCGCCCAACAGACCAAATGCTTGCGTCATGTAAGTCCGGTACGCCGTCTTCACCTTGGCCGTGCGCGCATCGTCCTTGAAGTAGTAATCGCGATCGGGCAGCGTGAGGCCGCCTTGGTCGAGTTGCACCACGTAGCGGGTGGTATTTTTCTCGTCGACCTGCACCCCGCCCCGGAAGAAAACGCCCGTTTGCAGCTCGTGCTCGTGGGCGATGAGTGCCGGCAATTGCGTCCGGTCGCGCAGGGCCGCGATGCGGGCCAGTTCGGGTTGCAGCGGCTTCAACCCGGCCTTTTCAATGGCCGCTGTGTCCATGGCCGCGGCGTGGAAGTCGCCTACTTTCTGAGCATTCGAGCCGGGCGCGGCGCTGTGGTTGGCCGCCGCGTCTTCCAGAATGCGGCGCAGTAATAGCTGGGTGCGCTCCCCAAGCAGACTGCGAGGGCCCCAGCGCGAGGCGTAGTCGGGCAGCGAATTATTTTTCAGCCAGTTGCCGCCCGAAAATTGATAGAAATTATCGCAAGCCGCCACGCTACGGTCGAGGTCGGCCACGTCGAGGCCCACGCCTTTAGGATCGGGCGCGGCGGACGGGGTGGTAGGGGCCGTGGCCGTTGCAGTAGTGACTGGGGCGCTGCTGGCGCAGCCGGCCAGGGCCAGCGTTGCGGCCGCAGCCCCAGCGCGGAAAAAAGATTTAATCATGAAGCGAATGTAATTTTTTTAGCGGCGATGAGCGGCGGAGCGCCGGCTGCCGGGGTCAGTTTTTCCGCAATTGTATTCCACCGATTTGGTTTTTCCGTTATCTGACTGCAACTTGCCGCCGCAAACCACTACTCCATGCCCCGCACCAGCTACTTTTTTGGCTTTTACTATTTCTACGCTGCCGCGTAGAACGAGCCACCGTGTAGCCTTCCGCTAGCGCCGCTCGTTCTTCGGGAGGCGCTTTTTTAATGCCCATTCCAATGCTTTTCGCGCCTGCTTTTTATTACTGCGGCTACTGCTACTTCTTTTTTAAGAAGAACCGGGCCTGCCGTTGCGGGTGCTAACCAAAAGCACTTCTCTCAACGCCAAGGCCCCGGACCCCCGGTGGCCTTTTTTAATGTTCGTTCAGTTCCTACCGCCATGCCCGCGCACGTTGCCATCCAAGGTTACCAAGGCAGTTTTCACGAAATTGCTGCCCGGCAGTACTTCGGGGTCGCGCCCGCACTGCGGTTTTGCGGCACCTTCAGCGAAGTGGTGGCCCAGGCCGCCGACGGCCGCGCCGACGCCGCCCTGATGGCCATGGAAAACTCGCTGGCCGGCAGCATCTTACCCAATTACCTACTGCTGGAACGGGCCGAACTCACCATCACTGGCGAAGTGTACCTACCCATCCACCAGCACCTGCTGGCGCTGCCCGGCACGACACTGGCCGACGTACAAGCCGTGCATTCGCACCCGATGGCCCTGCGCCAGTGTGGCGATTTCCTGGCCCAATACCCTCAATGGCAACTTGTTGAAACCGAAGATACTGGCCTCAGCGCCCAGTTGCTGGCCGAATGGCGCACGCCCGGCGTGGCCGTGGTGGCCGGGGCCCAAGCAGCCGAAGCTTTCGGCTTGCAGCTGCTGGCCCCGGCCATCCACGACGACCCCAACAACTACACCCGCTTTCTGGTGCTGGAGCGGGCCCGGGAGTCCCGGCCTGTGGCCCGGCCCGACAAAGCCTCGCTGTATTTTTATACTTCGCACGCACCAGGGTGTCTGGCCCAGGTACTCACGCTGATTGCTGCCCACGGTCTCAACCTAAGCAAGTTGCAATCGTGTCCGCGCCCGAGCCAGCCCTGGCACTACGGCTTCCACGCCGACGTTGAGTTTGACGAGCCGGTGCAGTTTGAAACACTTCTACGCGAGCTACCCACCGTGACCGAAGAGCTGCGGGTACTGGGCACTTACCAGCGCGGCGACATGGCCCTGGCCGCGCAAGGCCTGGCAGCTAATGAATTGCTTATCAGCCCGAAAAGAGCAAGGGATGCGGGTTGACGGTAACCGGGCGATTACCCCGGATTCGTCGCTTCGTTCGAACTGACCAGCTCATTCTCTTAATTAATTTTTAGTCTTTCTTCACCATGAACGTCTCCCCTGCCAGCCGCCTTGCCCACACCGGCGAATACTATTTCTCGCGCAAGCTGCGCGAGCTGGCGGTCCTCAACGCGGCGGGGGCCAATATTATCAGCTTGGGCATTGGCAGCCCCGATTTGCCGCCCCACCCCAGCGTAACGGCCGCCCTCGCGGCCACGGCGGCGCGGCCCACCGCCCACGGCTACCAAAGCTACCAGGGCACGCCGGCTTTGCGGGGGGCCTTGGCCAGTTTTTACCAGCGGCGCTACGGCGTGGCCCTCGACCCGGCCTCTGAGGTCTTGCCGCTGCTGGGCTCGAAGGAGGGGTTGATGCACATCGGGATGACGTTTTTGGAGGCCGGCGACGCGGTGCTCATCCCCAACCCCGGCTACCCAACGTACCGCGCCGTGGCCGAAATCTGCGGGGCCGAAGTGCGCGAGTACGACCTCACTGCCGCCACCGGCTGGCTGCCCAACCTAGAGACTCTGGCTCAGAGCGACTTGTCGAATGTGAAAATGATGCTGGTGAACTACCCGCACATGCCCACCGGCACGGCCGCTGGCCTGCCGTTCCTGACCCGGCTGGTGGAGTTTGCCCGGGACCACGACATCCTGCTGGTCCACGACAATCCTTACGGCTTCATCCTCAACGAGACGCCCCCAACGAGCTTGCTCGCGGTGCCCGGGGCCCGCGCCGTGACCCTGGAGCTGAGCTCGTTAAGCAAGTCGCACAACATGGCCGGCTGGCGCGTAGGGGCCCTGGTGGGCCGCGCCGATTTGCTGGCCGACGTGCTCCGCTTCAAAAGCAACATGGACTCAGGCATGTTCCTGCCTGTGCAACAGGCCGCTGTGGCTGCCCTGGCCCTGGGCGACGACTGGTTCGAAGCGCTAAACGCCACCTACCGGGCCCGCCGGGCCTTGGTAATTGAACTGCTGCGAGCCCTTGGCTGCGAGCCGCAGCCCGACCAGGTGGGCCTGTTCATCTGGGCCCCGGTGCCGCCGCATTACGGCGACGGCTACGCCCTGAGCGATGCGGTGCTGGCCGAGGCGCGGGTGTTTCTGACGCCTGGCGGCATCTTCGGCAGCAACGGGCTGGGCTACGTGCGGGCCAGCCTGTGCCAGCCGGAAGCGGTGCTGCACGAGGCCCTGACGCGGGTAACAGAAGTGCAAAAAAGCCGTCGTGCTCATGTGGTGTCCGCGCAGCCAAAGCATCTCTCCCACTGACTAATTAATTGCCGCAATAGAGCTGCTTTGGCTGCGCGGACAC
>JANPOR010000233.1:0-1724 GCA_031428075.1 Hymenobacter sp.
CACGGACAGGAAGAAGGCAAACTTAATTGTTGCGGTCGGTGTCGGTAATGGTGATAACGTTGTTGCGGTCGATGGCGACCGTATACTCGTGGCACTTGCTGGCGTCGAAGGTTTTGACGTAGTCGACGTTGTTGACCTTGAGGGTGAAGGTGGTTTGGCCGGCGGCGTAGTTAGCGTAGTCGGAAGTAGCGCCGGCAGCCACGTTGTTGATGTTGACCGTGTTGCCGCCCGCGGTTTTGACCTGCACGCTGGCCACCTGGGTGCCGTTGTTGGTGATGCGGGCGCGGGGGTCTTCGTCTTTGCACTTTTTGCAGCTGGTGGCCGAAAGGGTGAGCACACCGGCGAAGAGCAGGGACGCAAAGGGAGTAAGGATTTTCATGGGGCAATGGATTAAAATATGGGTGCCCCTCGCGGAGTGCGAAAGGCGGTGCAAATTGCACAAAGCGAAGATAATGCCAGAACTCCCGTTGGGTTCTGAATCAGTGCGAACCAGGAGGCTACTGGCCGAGGTTCAAGGACCGGCCGCATTTTGAGGTGGGAGGCGGAAACGAAACGCGCGGGCCCGGTGGTCCGCTCGTTTTGGTTGGGGTATTTCGGGCCTCCGCCTTCAGTGACCGGAAGGGCTCGCGGGGAAGTGGTCGGCCAGCACCTGGGCCACTTTCTCGGCGGTGAGGGGCTTGGTGAGGAAGCCGGCCACGGGCAGTTGATCGGCGCGCTGCACGTCGGCCGGGTGCAGCGAGGTGGTGAGCATGACGATGACGCACTGCTGGGCCAGCGGCAGTTGCTGGTACGTTTCCAGGAACGCGAAGCCGTCCATGACGGGCATGTTGACGTCGAGGAAAATCAGGGCCGGGCAAGCGGGCGCCCCGGGGGCGGCGCAGGACGCGGCCAACAGGTCCAGGGCTTCCTGACCGTTGAGGGCCTCGCGGACCTGCGCCGTGACGGCCAGGCGCTGGAGCAGCTTGCGGTTGAGATAGTTGGTGGTGGGGTCGTCGTCGACCAGCAGGGTACAGTGAATGGCGGGCATGAACGGGCAGCGGCAACGGCCGCGGGAAAGCTTAGTGAGGAAAAAACACGGCGAAGGTGGTGCCCTTCCCGACCTGGCTTTGTACTGTGATTTTGCCACCGGCGTTTTTCACCATGCGCTTGACCATGTACAGGACAAGCCCAGAGCCTTCGACGTGGGTATGCAGGCGCTGAAACATGGCAAAAAGCTGGGTTTCGCGGGCCAGGTCCTGAGGTGGCCTAGTTAGGCCGGACAGAACTGGGACGTATATTCCTGCTGTCATGACCGCAAAAAAGAGCAAGACGTCGCCGGATGGCCGGCGTAAATACGACGATGTTTTCAAGGCCGAGGCGTTGCGCCTGGCCAGCGAAAGCCGGAGCACGCAGGCTGCAGCGCAGCAATTGGGCATCAGCCCCAAGCTGCTCTACCGCTGGCAGCAAGCGCAGCTGGTGGCCGAAGTGGGCAGCGTAGAAGTGGCCCGGGACCCGGAGGTCCGTGCCCTGCGCGCCCGGCTCAAACGGGCGGAGCAGGCGCTCGACATTTTAAAAAAAGCCTTGGTCATCTTCGGCCAGCCGACGCGGTGAGCACCTACCGGTACATCGCCCGGCGGGCTGCCCGAGTGCCCGTGCGCCAGCTCTGCCAGGTGTTGGGCGTGGCCCCGGCGGCCTATTATGCTTGGCTGCGCCACCGCCAACACGCGGTTGCCGAGCCCGTCTGG
>JANPOR010000234.1:0-4087 GCA_031428075.1 Hymenobacter sp.
CACGTCCAGGCCGGCGTAGGAGGCCAGTTGGCGTTCATTCCCAACCAAAGCGAAGCTGGCAGTTTCGGCGATGACGATAATAGCCGTCGTCAGCCCAATGCCCGGTACGCTGGTGAGGTGAGCCAACTTGCGGGCCAGCCCCGGTTCAGCTTGTAGCAAGTCGGCCAGGTCTTGGCCGATGGCTTGCAATTACTTGGGCAGCAGCTGTTGTTGGGGCACCAAGCGTTCCAGCGTTCGGCTATCTGGTTTGTAGCTGTGCTGGTAAGCATGGCGGCGAATCTTGAGCCGGGCGCCCTGCTGGGTCAGGCTTTGGCGCTCGCAGGCCAGGGCCCGCAACTGACATAAGGCTGGGGTGGGGGGCAGCCAAGCGGGGAGCACCCGCTCCAGCCCCAGGCGGCAGAGCAGGCGGGCATCGAGCTGGTCGGACTTACTTTTCTGCTCCGTGCTTTGGCAAAGTGCTTGACCTTGTTGGGCAGCAGAACACTCAGCGACTGCGTTTTATCGGCTAGAAAATAGGCCAACTCTTCGTAATACACGCCTGTGGCCTCCACGACGAACCAAAGCGGCGCAGTTACGCCCTGCTGGCGGGTGGTCCAAGCAAGTAGGTCAGCGAAGTCCACTGCGGTGTTCGAAGAGCTGGCTGGCTTGCCGAACCGTAAATGTTGGGTAACCTCAATGCAGCCGGAGCAGGCCATAAGGATATCTTTAGCAATGTCGATGCCGACGACGTACTTGAGCGGCGCAGTGGTGGAAGGAGGCATGGGCCGTGAAATAAAGGGGTGATTTGTCCGCCAGACAGGTTTTTACCGCAACTTCCCTTGCTGAAATGCGGGATGTCAAGCGCGAAGTCGGACCCCCTTTATACTGTTCAATCTTCGGGTAAAAACGAGAAACGGGGCACTGGTTCTGGCGAACAGTGTCAGCGCCAAAGCGCCGCATTTAGGCGTAGTAAGTAACCCCGTTTCCTTCTCTGGCTACCTCTCAACGAAAGGCAATGCAATTATACAAGGCGTAGTAGCGGCTCGGCACAGAAGGCAGCGTCCTATTTTACGCCGTTTGGGGCTGTGGAGAGGACTGGACATGACGTAAGAAAGACAAGTCCCAACTCTGTCCCGCTTTGCTAGACCACCTCACCTACTAGGGGTTCCCCCGCTGATTAAAAATATAGTAAAGTCCGGCAATGCCTAGATTCCGGTGCACAATTGCTTTCCATCACAAAGCCAAAACTTCCCCGGCTGGCCGCCTTATCATTCCCACCACTCGGTGGCCGGCCCGGTTCCGTTATTTAGTAGGTACACCCGTGTGCCTAGCGTTGAAATACCTGGGGATACTTGCGGATGAAGTACACCGGCGTGCAGCTCCAGGCATGGCAGTAGCTATTGATAGGGTAGAACTTGTAGGGGGAGAGCCACTCGTTCTGCGGGTCGTAAACTTCCCAAAACGTATCGGCACCCTTCTGCACCATACCGCCCCAGTAGGTCGTGAGGGTCGTTTTGGCTTCCTGATTCAGACCGGCCTGCAGCATGGCTTCCACCACGTAGTGGTAGAGGTAGGGCCCGCCGGGACGCACCACGCCCGGCGTGGTGGCTAGGGCTTTCAGCGCGCGCTGCCCTTCGGCTTTACTGGCCACGCCGCTGAGCACCATCCAGGCCTGGGAAGCGTAGGACACCTGCTTGCCGGGCCCGCTCACGAACAAGCCTGTTTGCGGGTTGTAGAATTGCCGGTGGGCGGCGGCCGATAAGCGTTTAATCTGGGCGGGCAGTTGGGCCACCTCCTTTTCCTTACCCAGCAGTTGGGCCAACGCATAGGTCTGTTTCAGCGAGTAGATGATGATGCCTTGCAGGGCCGCCTGCCGGTCCAACTGCTCGCTCCAGTCGACAAATAGCCACCAGCCGTCTTTGGCGGCGGCCGCATTGTCGAATAAGCCATTGGGCAGCAGATATATGGTAGGGGCCTCCAGTTGCTTTTTGGCCACGGGCCAGAGCGCCCGGGCCGTTTCGCGGTCCTGCGTCGTGCGGGCGTACTGGTTCAGTGCCGCGTTGTAGAGCATGGCATAGTCAAAGAGGAAGGGCGCGCCCTCTTGCGGATGGGGCGCGGGCGACTCGAACACGTTGGAATTCAGGTAGCCATCGGTCCTGCTCAGGGCGGCCAGCAGGTAGAGGCAGCGCTTGGTTAGGGCGTAGTTCTGGAAGGAGTAGGCATTGGCCTGCGATTCGAGAAACAAGTCGCCGATCCAGAGGCGTCGGTCGCGCTTGGGGCCGTCCTCGTATACGGTCTGCATTCCCTGAGCGTGACCAGGCCGATGCGGTCGATGCGGGTAATCATCGGACTGGTGCCAGCGGCCAAGGCGGGGGGCATGGCCTGCGCCGACGTGGTAGCCTGCACGCTCATGCCGGTGAGGTGAAAGCCGAAGTACTGCGAAGCGCCCAGCAGCTCAATCTTGACGTAGCGAAAGGCTAGGCGGCGGGCAATGGTGATGGTAGCGGGCAACTCCATCACCGTCACCACCTCGTCCTGCAGCCAGGCCCGGCTCAGATTACCGGAATAGGAATCGAAGGGAGTCATGACCTCGGCCGGCACCTCGCCAAAGGTGAACTTGAAGCGTAACGGGGCATCGGGGGTGCTGTGCAAGGCCTGCACCGAGAACGAGTAGGTGCCGGTCAGGTGCTCGCCGAAATCAACGACCATGCCCGATTTTTTCTTGAACGAGCCCCGGTAGAGCGAGTCCACCGGGCCAGCGGGTACGGCCTTCCAGCCCTGGAAGGCCGCCGGGTCCCGCACCATCGTCACCAGGCGCACCGGCAGTTTAGTGCGGGTGGTCAGCGTTGGTTTCAGCGCTTCCGCCTCGGCCAGCCACGTGGCACGCTGGGCCTGATAAGGATCCTGTGCGTGAAGCGTAGCGGGGACGGTCATAAAACAACCGATGACCAGGAGTAGGCGCGGGCAACGTGATAGAAACTTCATGAATCAAGCAATAAGGGATACACAAGTGGTAAAAGCCGCGGGCTACTTGAGGGACTGCTGGGCTGACGATTCAGAAATGGGGGCTTGCGGTACCAGTAGCGGGCGACTTTTTTCGACTACCCGCGCGTTGGGCAGCCGGAAGGCAGCCCGCTGTAGGACGTTTGGGGACGAGGCCCCAGCCTGCTACCTGCGCCGGATCCGGCAAAGCAACGTCGAGCCCGCGTTCGGGAACCTAATCCACCACTACAGCCTGCGCCGGATGAACGTGCATAGCCAAGCCGGGGCTCACAAAACTAGGCTGCTCACGGCCGTGGCCTACCACCTCAAAAAGCTGCTCCGATACTAGCTTCAGCAGCAGGTGAGCCCTGCTGGCCCCTGATACACGCTGTTGGTGCCTCAACCGCTGGCCTAGACGCAAACTCAGGCACTCGCGAAGCAGCTGCCCAGAAATAGGAACTGCCTGAACCGGGTTCTACAACAGCCACAAGCGTTTATTTTTGTGGACCAAGATTATTAACTCGTTATGTACCGAATCTTTGGCTGCGCCCGCGTCTCAGCCATCTACTAAAGCCTGGACACCCAACTTTATATTACAATAGTTAAGGCTGGGTGTAACCGCATTTTCTAGGGCAAAATCACGGACATGAGTTTGCAGCGACCGAGGCCCTAGACGAATTACCTAGCTTGATGTGCGCGATATAATAACAGCTCGTAGCCAGCCACTTACTCTACCGAATATCTAGTTGGTACGTGCCTGCCGCTAGTTGGTACTGCTTGAGCTGCGCCGTGGCCTTGACCAAGCGAATATTCGGTGTGGCGGCCAGCGGCTTACCGCCCTCGTACACCGCTTGGCCCGCGCCAACGGGCAGCGACAGGGTGGCGGCGGTATTAGGCGGTAGGGTCACCGAGTACGTCACGCCGGGCCCCGCGCGCTGCCACGCCGACTGAATCAACCCGTAGGGTCCCTCGTGGGTGGCTTCGAACCGGTCGAGCCCGGCCACGAAGTGCGGGGCCAGCACCACGTTTTTAAAGCCGGGCTGCTGCGGGTCGGGCTTGATGCCGCCCAGTCCTTTGTAGAGCCAGGCCCCAATTTCGCCGACCATAATGTGGTTCAGGGAGATGT
>JANPOR010000235.1:0-11816 GCA_031428075.1 Hymenobacter sp.
AAGCCAGTCGCTTTTTTCCTTGGATAAGCAGCTGATGACGGGTGCCAAGATACAGTTGGCCAAGCAGCTACCCGACGCGGACTGCGGCCTTTAAACCAGACAAGACGCCGGTTTTATGCACCCGAACTGCTTTTCCGGGCCGGCCACCGCCTTTCGCGAGTTTGGCTTCTGGTCCTAGGCCACCGTTAAGGGCGGCACCGCCGCGCAGGGCAAAGCTGCTCAAGGGCGCACCGTGCGCGCGGTACCGCAACCCCGGACGGGATTCCGGTTTCGCTTCGCCAAGTTGGTGGGCGTGGGCGGGCGCTGGAAGCTCATTTTCATTGACCTGCGCGAGCCCTGCAATGCCTGGCCCTTCGAGCTTAAAACCAACAACGCCCGGCTGGATAACCAGTCGGGTGTTATCGGCTGAAATGGCGGTGTGGCTACTGGTGAGCTTAGGCTAGCTTAAAGGTGAGCACCGGCGGGAAGGCGTGGGTGGCCACGGCTTCGGCGATGCTGGTGTGCAGTAGGCGGCTCAGGCCGGTGCGGCCGTGGGTCGGGACGACTAACAGGTCGGCCTGCATCTGCCGGGCATACGCGGAGATGCCCGAGATGGGGCTGTCGTCCGTAAAAACGGCTGGCTGCGTGTGCTCAAGGCCGTGGCGCTGCGCAAAAGCCATGATGCGCGCCTGCGCCGCGCCGGTCTCCTCTTCCGCTTCCACCACTTGCAGCAAATGCAGCTCGGCGTCGGGAAAAAGAGCCTGCACCTGGCGCAAGCCGGGCACGGCCTGGTCGGATTCGAGTGTAAAATCGGATGGAAACAGGATGCGCCGCGGCGCAAACTCCATTACGGCGTACTTGACAGTGAGCACCGGACAGGGGGCCAACCGGACCAGCTCCTCGGTATGGGAGTTGTTGAGCAGATGCTCTATCGCCGAATGGGTCTGCGCGCCGATGACTACTAAATCAATGTGCTGCGTCTCGATGGCCCGCAAAATGGCGGGGCCAGTGCTATCCGTCAGCACCATGTCGTGCACGGTCACATTTGGGGCAGTACGGCCGGCTTCATCCAGCAGCCCGTACATGCGCCGCTTGGTGGCTTGCAGCAACTGGTCCTTGAGTACATCATCCATCTCACTGCCGCTATTCGGCAGCTCCGTGCCTCCAACCAGGCCGCCGTAGATGCTGAAAGCGGCGGTTTCGGGCAATTCCAGCACGTGCAGCAGCGTCACACTGCTGCCCAATCGGCGAGCCAGCTGCAAGGCAACTTCAAAGGCATGGTGCGATTCGGCGGAAAAGTCGGTGGGAACCAGCAGATTTTTCATGAGAAGAGCTTGAAGTTAACTGGCCCGGCCAGCGGGCTGGGCTTCACGCAAATGTCCGGTTCCGTTCAAGCACCGCGAATGACATGAATGGCCCGAAAACATGAGATTTGTCAGGCCGGCTTCTGTAAGCGAAGGTTGGCAATAAGGTTTGCTTACTGCTTAAACCGGGGCCAGGAATGGCTGACGCTCCAGGTCGAAAAGTTCGCTGAGCAACTCCACTAACTGGCCGGGCTCGCCCCGCTTGCAGGCGGCTTTGAGTTGCAACACCGGCTGCTTGATCACCTTTTGCATCAGCGACTTCGTGATTTCGTCCAGCAAGCGGGTTTCGGCTGGGCCCATTTTCTTGGCGAAGCGGCTCATTTCTTCCTGCCTCAGCTGCTCCAGGGCCCTTTTCAATTTTTGGATGGTGGGCGAAACTTCCATTTCCTCACTCCAGTCCTGCAGCCCAGCCATGCTTTCGGCGATGATGGCCCGCACTTGTGGCACGGCCGCCAGCCGGCGCTCCAGGGCCGTCGAAGCTCTACTCTGGATGGCATCCAACGGGTAGAGCAGCATGCCGGGTACGCTTTCTACTTCGGCCGCGACGCTACGGGGCATGGAAAGGTCTACTAAGAACTTGTGGCTGAGTACGGCCTGTTTTTCCAGCAGCTGAGGGGTGATAATGGGGGCCGCTGCCGCGACCGATGAGACCACGATATCGGCTTCTTGGATGCCGCGAACCAAATCGGCAAAGTCCAGCACCTGCAGGCCGCACTCGGCGGCTAAGGTATCGGCCCGGGCCCGCGTACGATTGCAGATGGTGACGTGCAGAAACCGGTTGCTGGCCCCAAAATACCGGGCCACGTCCGCCCCGAACGCGCCCGCCCCTAAGAGCAACACCCGTGGGCTGGCCAAGTGAGCCGTCAAATCCTCCATCAATTGCAGGGCAGCATAAGAAACCGACACCGCCCCGTCGCAGAAACCCGTTTCCTGGCGCACCCGCTTGTGGGCAAAAAACACAGTGTGGAGCAACCGATGCAAGAAAGGGCCAGCCGCCTCCGCCTCCACCGACCATTGATAGGCCTGCTTTATCTGGTGGCTAATCTGTTGGTCGCCGACTATCTGCGCATCCAGCCCCATGGCCACCTCGAACAGGTGCCGCACCGCAACTTGGGCACTGGTGATACTGACAAAGTATGTGCTTATGGGGGCCCTGTCGGTGAAATTCTTAAGCCGGGCCAGTGCGCTCAGCACGGCGGCGCTCTGGTCCTGCGAGGCACTGTAGTAAACTTCCGTCCGGTTGCAGGTGCTCAGCACCAGCACATCTGCCAAGCCCAACTCCCTGCTTACGATAAGCAGCAAGGCGCGGCAGGCGGATTCATCCAAGATCAGCAGCTCCCGAATGGCGAGCGGCGCATGCTGGTGGGTCAGGCTGACAACTTTAAAGCGCTGGTTCATGCGAGGAAACGAAGTAGAGAAACAGGTCACCCATGCACTCCCGGGCGGAATAGCCACGGACAAAGGTCCCGTAGGCCCAGGGTGAAAAGCATGACACACGTCAGTCGCCTTCCTGATAGGTGTCATGGCGGGCCGGGCAGGGCAGGGTCATTTTTGTGGGGTAAAACCAGGTAGTCCGGCCGGCCGGCCCCCGATTCCTAACGGCGTAATCAGCCCTTGTTTGCTATGCTGCTCAACGCTCGGTTTCCCCTGCGCTATATTTTCAAGCACATCCGCCCCGATGTCGTTCGGGTGTTGCTCATCTCCAGCTTTTTTCACCTGCTGAAGCTCTCGCTCGGCGAGTACCTGCCGCTGATTCCCCTGCAGCTGCCCACGATTCTGGGCAGCTCCATTGCCCTGCTACTGGCCTTTAAAACCAGCCAGTCGTACGACCGTTGGTGGGAGGCCCGCAAGATTTGGGGAGCCATCGCCAACGACTCACGCACGCTGGTGCTGCAGGTCCGCACGTTTGTAGCTGATGAATATTCGCTTCCTGGGCCCCCAGATTCGCCCTTGAAAACTACGGCCCACCGTCAGATTGCCTGGTGCTACTGCCTCGGCCAATCCTTGCGCGGGCTGGACCCCACGGCCGGGCTGGCCAACCATCTGTCCGAGCAAGACCTGGCGTATTTGCAGCCGCACGCAAATAAACCCCTCGCCCTGCTGGCCTTGCATGCCGACCAGTTGAAAGACCTGTTGCAGCAGCAGGCCATCAACGCCTACCAGCAGGTGCAGCTCGATGCCACGCTGGTGCGCCTCTGCGATTCGATGGGGCAAGCCGAACGCATTAAAACTACGGTGTTTCCGGTGAGCTACCGGCTGCTTGTACACTTCTTCATCTACCTGTTCCTGATGACGTTGTCGCTGGGCTTGGTCAAGACCATCGGGCTGTGGGAGATTCCGGTGCTGCTGACGACGGCCTCCTCATTTTTCCTGCTGGAACGCACGGCCCGCTACCTGCAGGACCCGTTCAACAACAAACCGAACGATACGCCAGTCACGGCCATTGCCCGCACTGTCGAAATCAACCTCAAGCAGCTGCTGCAGGAGCCGGACGTGCCGGCGCCGCTGGCCCCCGAGGCGTTTTACCTGATGTGAGGCTTAGTGCCCGCATGGCCACCAGTTTTTCCAGTCGAAGGGAATGCCAGGGCGGAGAGGGTGACAATAATCAGGCGCGTGGCCTGACCATCATCATGGGATGGCCCCCGGCAAGGCGGGACCTTTACCAGTACCCTCACGAATGGCAGCTTCCGCCATCACGGGATGGAGCGGGAAGCAACTCCTTGCTATGAAAACCCTCCTCTTACTTTGCGGGGCCCTCCTACTGGCCGGCCGCAGCCATGCTCAACTAATCAGTTCCGACCTCGTGCCGCCACTGGCCTTCGTGGCCCTGCAACAGCATTATCCGCTCGCTACCAGAGTGCAGTGGAAAAAAACGCAGGGCCTGTACCAAGCCAGCTTTACCCAAGGCCAGGTCCAGCAGTCGGTTCGGTTCACCGACTACGGGGACGTGGAAGCCACTGGCGCACCCCTGACCCTCAGCGCCCTACCGGCCTCCGTGCGCCTCACGCTGGCGGCCCACTACCCGAGCCGCATAGTGTGCCAAGCCGCCAAATTCGTGAATGCCCGGACGAAGGCCATTACCTACGAGACCGCCACCTGCGAAAGCAGCATCAGCCGCACCCTGGTCTTTACCGCCGACGGCCGCAAGATGCGCAGGCCAGCCACCAATAAGTAGAATCCTGCTGGTGAGCAACTGCCTCAATCACCAAAAGTCTCCGTAACGCTATCCGCCTCCGTAGATGAGCCGCCCCAATTCGCTCATCCGGGCCAAGTGATGATCGTCGTGTTCGGCCACGAACAAGGCTAAATCTAGGGCCCGCATCGAGGATTTTAACCGCGGGTGCAACGCCGACTTGAGGACATCTTTCTCATCAAGTGCGGCAATGAGCTGCACCGTTTGCGCCCGGGCATGCCGAAAGCCGGTAATTAATTCGTCTGTGAGGGTTACATTATGGTTGGCGAGAAAGGTCTTGCTATTCTGTAAGTCCGTTGGTCTCAGCTCGGTTTTGCCGGTCAGAATATCCTCGAGCCGACCCTGCCAGAGCGGCTCACAGTCGGTCAGGTGCCCCACATTTTCCTTGATGGACCAAGTGGCGTCCACGCGCCTCGTCAAAACCTCCGCCGGCATGCTGGCTAGCTTTTCCTCCAAGCGCCCGGGCGTACCGGCCAAACGCTCCAGGATGGAAGGAAGGAGGTTCTGGTGGGGCTTGTAGGTAAAGTCCCGGTCAAACCATTTTACTTGTTTCATAGCGGGGTGTTTGGTTAGTTTTAAAAGAGCACATTGAGGTGGTCCAGTTAGGCTGGACAGTTTAGGGTAGTAGTTTTAAAAAGTTGTTGATGAGTGAGATACGGCGCTTGGTAGCCGATGCTGAAGTGTAGTCGGTCGTGGTTGTAATAGTCAAAACAGTCGGCGACGCTGGCTTGCGCGCCGGCTAAGTCGGCGAAAACAGTCCATTCCCGGCGTTCGAGTTCTTCGGTTTTGAAGCGGGACTCCAGACTTTCGGCCTGGGTCGAACGGCTTTGCGCGGCCAGGCGCAAGGCTTCGGCGCGGAAGGCCGCATCGTACGGGCGGCGGTTGCCGGGTTTCGGGGTGTCTTTCATGACCAAGGAAAGATACCACCCTGTACCGTCCAGCCTAACTAGACCACCTCACCCCGGCAAAATCGTCTTCGGCCCCGACCCACTGCACCCGGCGTATAGTTTGCAACCCCTGCTGAATATGCTGCGTGGGGCCCGCATCAACGTCGACTATCAGCCGGACCCGCTCCCAGCCATCTGGATGAAATTCCTCTTTATCGCCAGTTTCGGTCTGGTGTCGGCGCGCCATAACCAACCTATCGGGGTGATAAATGAAGACCCCGACCTGCATGACTCCGCGCGCCGGCTGGTGCTGGAAATCACGGCCATCGCCCAGGGTAAAGGCGTGGCGCTGCCCGGAAACAGCACGGAGCTCATCTTGCAAAAGGCCGCCTCTTTTCCCTACCACACCCCCACTTCGCTTCAGCTGGACGTGCACTCGGGCAAGCCCTGCACCGAACTGGAGCTATTCGCGGGCGCCGTAATGGATTATGGCCACCGCCTGGGCCTTTCGGTGGTGGAAACCACGAAAATCTACCAGGAAATAAAAAGCCAGCTGGTCCGGCGCGCCGTACAGCAGGGCCCCATTGTCGACGCCAATCCTGCTGCTCCGGACGTCGGGCGCACATGAACTTCTCGCACTACCTGCCTCAAGCTGCCGCCGCAATGGGCAAGGTTGTAACAATCGCAGCCACCGGAAGCTGCGTAAAAGGTTGTTCCCGCTGGCGGCTGATGAGCTTCTGAAGCTCTACCGCCCAAAAGGCCAGACTCGATACGGCCACAGTGACGCTCAGCTCCGCCCACGTCAGCGGTTGCGTGCTGAACAGGTCGTTGAAGAAAGGCGTGTACACAATCATCAGGTGCAGCGCCACGGTCAGCACCACGGCCCCCAGCAAGGGCTTATTGGACAGCAGGCCGATGCTGAAAAAGGACTCCTGCCGCGAGCGAATGGCCAGCGCCAGGCCCAGCTGGCTGAAGCAGAGCACGGTGAAGGCCATCGTCTGCCAGTGCGCGAGGCCGGCGCGCAGGCCCCAGGCTTCCATGGCAATGGTCAGCCCCCCGATCAGCGCGCCCACCAAGACGATAAACCAGCCCAGGCCATTGGCGAAGATAGTTTGCCGCGGGTCGATGGGCGGGCGTTGCATGCTGCGGGCTTCCGAGGGCTCGTAAGCCAGGGCCAGGCCGGGCAGGCCGTCGGTTATCAGGTTCACCCACAAGATGTGGATGGCCAGCAGCGGCACGGGCAAGCCGAACAGCGGCGCAAAAAAGAGGGACATGATTTCCCCCACGCTTCCGGCCAGGATGTAGCGGATGAACTTGAGGATGTTGTCGAAGATGCGCCGCCCGTGCCGCACGGCCTGGACAATGGTGGCGAAGTTGTCATCGAGCAAAATCATGTCCGCCGCTTCCTTGGCGACCTCTGTGCCGTTGATGCCCATGGCCACGCCGATGTCGGCGTTTTTCAGGGCCGGCGCGTCGTTCACGCCGTCGCCGGTCATGGCCACGAACTGGTGCCGGGCCTGTAGCGCACTGATGATGCGCAGCTTCTGCGCCGGGTCCACGCGGGCGTACACCCGCACCTTTTCTACGATGGCGGCAAAGGCCGGCTCGTCGAGCTTGGTCAGCTCCGGCCCGGTCAGCACCAACTCACCGGGTGCAGAGAGAATACCCAGCTGCTCAGCAATGGCTTTGGCGGTGAGCGGGTGGTCGCCGGTGATCATGACGGCAATGATGCCGGCGGTCTTGCATTCGGCCACGGCCTGCCGGGCTTCCTCGCGGGGCGGGTCAATCAGCCCGGCAAAGCCGATGAAGCGCAGCCCGGACTCGACCGTGGCGGGCGAGACTT
Organism: Hymenobacter sp.; assembly: GCA_031428075.1. Classification (GTDB taxonomy): domain Bacteria; phylum Bacteroidota; class Bacteroidia; order Cytophagales; family Hymenobacteraceae; genus Hymenobacter. Next base: position 7,267 of record JANPOR010000235.1, read on the forward strand.
CTGCCGGCAGGGTGGGCAGCAGCTTGGCGGCGTAGCCCAGCACCCGGAAGCCCTTCGCCGCCAGCGCGTCTACGCGCCGCCGCAGCTCAGGAATTTCGGCCTGCTGCCCCGCTTCGAGTTGGGCAAACAGGGCCCCCACCGCGCCCTTGGTGAGGCACAGCACCCCCTGGTCGGTTTGGTGCAGCGTCGTCATGCACTTGCGCTGCGAGTCGAAGGGCAGCTCCCCAATGCGCGGAAACCGGCTTTCCAGGGCAGCGCGGGCGTGGTCCTTGCCGGCCGCATACTGCACCAGGGCCACTTCGGTGGAGTCGCCCAGCCAGTTGCCGGTGGGGTCCTGGGTCACGTCGTTGTTGAGGGCCATGGCCGCCAGCAGGCCGAACCCGTTCTTCAGCACGGGCAGAGCAAAGGCCGGTGAGACATAGGTCTCTTCCACCGTCATTTTGTTGAGCGTGAGCGTGCCCGTTTTGTCGGTGCAGATGTAGGTGACCGAGCCCAGCGTTTCGACGGCCGGCAGCTTGCGGATGAGCGCATGATCCTTTATCAACCGCTTCGCACCCAGGGCCAGCGAGACGGTGACCAGCGCGGGCAACGCTTCGGGCAGCGCGGCAATGGCCAGCGAGATGGACACCAGCAGCAGGCTGCCCAGCGGCTCGCCCCGCAGCCAGCCCACCCCGAAAAACAGGGCCCCGACCACCAGCGCCGCCGCGGACAGGTACTTGCCCAACGTGGCCAGCCGCTTTTGCAGGGGCGTCACCGTCTCATCGGTTTGAATGAGTTCGGCGATTTTGCCCAACTCGGTTTTCATGCCGGTGGCCACCACGTAGGCCGTGGCCCGGCCGTTGGTCACGAAAGTGCCTTTGTAACCCATGTTCAGCCGGTCGCCGAGCGGGTACTCGCCGGCGGGCAGCGCGTCCGGGGCTTTCTCTACGTTGGCAGATTCGCCCGTTAGCGAGGACTCGTCCACTTTCAGCGCGTGCGTCTCAATGAAGCGAACGTCGGCCGGGATAACGTCGCCAGCTTCCAACACTGCTACGTCGCCGGGCACCAGGTCGGCGGCCGCGATTTCCACCGTCTGGCCATTGCGCAGCACCTGCGCCTGCGTAGCCGCCAGCTTTTGGAGGGCCTCCATGGCCTTATCGGCCCGGTATTCCTGCACAAAGCCGATGACGGCGTTGAGGACGACAATCGCCAGGATGACGTAGGCGGATTTCCACTCGCCCACCAACCCCGACACCACGGCCGCCACCAGCAGCACCAAAATCATTACGTCGGCCAATTGGTGGAGCAACAGCTGCCAAATGGTTTTCTTTTTAGTGTCGGCCAACAAATTGGGGCCGTGCTCAAACAGGCGCTGCTGAGCCGTAGCCGCATCCAACCCGGCAGGGGTTGAATGCAGCTCTTGCGCAACGTCGGCAAGCAGGGCAACGTGGTAGTTCATCGGTAGCGTACTGAGGGAACCCGGTGGGCTATTGCTTTCTGCCAGAACTGCATTTCAACGCTTATTCTACGGCCGGGAGCACCAGTACGGGCACGGCGCTGTGCAGCAGCACCTGCGCCGTGACGCTGTGGTGAAACAGCTCGCCGAGAAAGCTGCGCGGCCGGGCAATGAGTACCACCAAATCGAAGTCTGCGGGCCGGGCCATTTGCAAAACCCCATCGGCCGGGGCCGTGGCGTGGGTGCTCAGGGTCTGGATGGGCTGCGCTAAGTCGGCGGTCAGGCCGGTTTGCTGTACGGTGGCCAGCGCGGCCGCCGCATTTCCATCCGGGTTGGTGTTTTCCGTCACGTGCAGCACGGTCAGCTCCGCGTGCAGGGCGTCGAGCAGGTGCCGCATGGCCCCCGCGTGCTGGCCCAGCGAGAACGGCTCGCCATCCACGGCCAGTAACACGCGCCGTGGCGGCTTGGTGGTGTGCACGTTGTGCGGCACCACCAGCATGGGGTACGGGGCCGTGCGCAGGATGTCGAGGGCCGTGGTCCTGACCAGCTCATCGGGGGTGTCTTCCGTGTCGGGCCGGCCCAGCACAACCAAGGTCGGGTGGTGGCGGCTCACAGCATCGGCCACGGCATCGGCTACGCGGCCGTGGCCCACCTCGCCCACCACCGGCACGGGTAGGTTGGTCGTGATGCTGTTCAGCGCCAGCTCAATGGCGTGTTGGTTGAGGTTCGAGAGTCCTCCAGTAAACAGTTCCGGGTCCGTAATGGAATCGCGCCGCACGTGCAAGAGCACCAGTCGGGCCCCCAGCGGTGCGGCCAAATTGGTGGCATAGTCGAGGGCGCGGTTGGCGGCCTGAAAGAAATCGGTGAGAATCAGCAGAGAGGGGACCATAACGGGCAGGGTTGCTAGTGGTGAAAACCACTGGCAAAGGACCGGGTGCGCAGCGGCCGCCGGCATGCGCAACGTCAGCCATAGCGCTGATTTAAATCATGAGGCCCCCTGGCAATTCCGAAACCTTACAGCTTTCCCTTGTCGGGTTACCCCGCCTGAGGCCTAATACAGGTCTTGGGCACGCTCTCCGCCTTTCGCGATGATTTTCAGCCTTGTCGAGATCCTCCCCTCCTACCACTGTCCGCACCTGCCAGTACAAAAATCTTCGTCTTGGGAAAACCACGCAGCCGTGCAGGTCAGCACAAGCGCTTATTTTAGCATCAATGTAATACGTTCCAAAAATTTTATGGCGAGAATACGGAGTTAAACAACTGGCTTATAAGCTGTTTAAGTTAATAAAACGGTCATGCTTCGACTGCGCTCAGCATGACCGTTTCAGAATGATTTTAGCTAACTCAAACAGCTTCTTACTGCTGGCTGGCACGGAAGAGCTTTTGTTTTTCTTCTTTGGACAGGCTTTCGTAGCCGGAACGCGATATTTTTTCCAGAATCGTGTCCACTTCGTCGGGGTGGGGCTGACCGGGAACCGGAGCCGGGCGGGCCCCCCGGGGGGCGGTGGCCACCGGCTCGGGGCGGCGGGTCGTGGTGACGCGCATGGTCGGCCGGCGATGGAATAAGTTAGTTACCCAGTCGCCGATGGCCTGCACCGGGCGCCCCATGTCGCGGCCGGCCTTGAGCTGCTTCACGAACACGAAGCCCAGCAAGGCCCCGCCAAGGTGTGTGATTTCACCGCCAGGATTGCCGCCGTTGATACCGGCCAGGGAAATGAGCACCACCGCCAGGGCTATCCACTTGATTTTAACGGGCCCCAGCAGTATCAGCATAAAGGTATAATCGGGCAGCAGCGTGGCCCCCGCCACGATGATGGCCGTGACGGCCGCCGAGGCCCCCACCACCGGCGTGCCCAACCCCGGCCGGAACGCGGGCAAAAAATTGTAGCTCAGCAGGAACACGGCCGCTCCCGCCAGGGCCCCCAGCACGTAGAGGCTCACCAGGCGACGGTTGCCCAGGTATTCGCGTATGAGCTGCCCGAACCAGTACAGGTTCAGTAAGTTGAACAAAATGTGGAAGAAGCCTTCGTGGGTGAAGGCGTAGGTCAGCACCGTCCAGGGGTGGCGGGCCAGCACTGGCAGCGACGATGACATCTCAAACTGCCGCAGCACGGGCAAATAATAGGCCCCCGCGCTGCTGATGGTGAGCACGGCGTGCAGCACAATCAGGACCGCAAACACCAGCACGTTCAGCAGCAGCAGCTGGTTTAGCGCGTTATCGCGGCGGTCGAACGCGGTGCGGATATCTTGGAAAATGCTCATGAAATCGCAGATTTTATAGATTTCGCGGCTGCGCTACGTTGCGGAAGCGAGAAAGCCGGTTGACTGTCTAAAGTTAGTAAAACCGCTCGCGCCGCCGCTCCCAGTAGCGCACCACCAGGAAGCCGATGAGCAGGCCGCCAAGGTGCGCAAAATGGGCCACGTTGTCGCCCGGCGTGCGGTGCACGCCGCTGTACAGTTCGTACGCGGCATATAGGAACACAAAATACTTGGCTTTGATGGGAAACGGGAAAAACAGCAACATCAGCTCGGTGTTTGGAAACAGGTAGGCAAACGCGAACAGCACCCCAAACAGGGCCCCTGAGGCCCCCAGCATGGGCGAAGCCAGCACCGTTTGGTAGATGGTCTGCGTTTCCTGCACCACACTGGCCCGCAGCGAGGCATCGTCGGGGCGGCGCGCCAGGGCGTCGGCCAGGGCCATGTCGTCGGCCGCGTACGGGCCGCTGCCCTTAGCCGTCCGCACCAGCTCGGCAAATTCGCCGCCGGTGGGGTTTTGGGTGAGGTCGTGCCGCAGCTCCGTCAGGGGCCGCAGCTCGTAAGCACGCACGCCTTCGTACAGCAAACCTGCCCCGAAGCCGCAAATCAACCAGAAAAACAGGAACCGCGGGCCGCCCCAGCGCTGCTCCAGCAGCGGCCCGAAAGAAATGAGGCCGAACATGTTGCCAATCAGATGGCCCCAGCCGGCGTGCAAAAACATGGCAGTGAGGAACTGCCAAGGCTGAAAAAACTGCGAGCCAACCGGAAACAGCGCGCCGTACTGCATCAAGGGGATTTGCGGTAGATTGGTGCTAACGACAAGCAATAAGACGTTCGCGATAAGTAGGTTGCGAACGGT
>JANPOR010000236.1:0-5416 GCA_031428075.1 Hymenobacter sp.
TCAGCACAGCAACCTGCTGGATATGCACGACGCGGCCCTGAGCCGCTGGGTGGCCAGCAGTGGCCTGAGCCTGACCGATTGCGCGCTGATTCAGCCCACTTACGGCCCAATCTACACGCCCATAGCCACGGGCAACAACATCCCGGTCGGCTACGGCGCCGCTTCGGCGGTGCTGGGCGGCCTGAATTTATCGGCCATCGCCTTGAATAGCTCAGAGGCGGGCCACCAGTCGGGCCGCTGGCTGCCGCTGCTGACGATGGCCAGCGGCGCCACTCAAGCGATGCTCGGGGCCACGCGGTTTCCAGACAACCCCCAACCAGGCTTCAGTGGCACACCGCCCACCAACGAATCGCAGAAAACCTTGTCCATCGCCAACCTCGGCGTAGGCACGGCCACGCTGCTCTTCGGCACCTGGAACCTGCTGCACCGCCCGGCGCGGTCCCCCCGCACCGCCTGGAACGTGGGCCCCGCGCCGGGCGGCGTCGCGGCCCGTCCGCCGGGCTGGTGCCTGGCGATGACGCGCCGGCTGTAGCATTTTTCAGCGCTGCGGTTGAAACGACGGCGCTCAACTGGTTTAGCTAGGGCGCGCAGAAACCTATGCGGCCGGTTTGGGGTTAGCTTGGCTGGCCTTTTCCGGCCGCCTTCCCTTCCGCATGGATTATCAGCTTACCTCCGAATTCCAACCCACCGGCGACCAACCCACCGCCATCGCCAAGTTGGTGGAAGGCGTGAATAACGGCGAGCACGCCCAGGTGCTGCTGGGGGCCACCGGCACCGGCAAAACCTTCACGATGGCCAACGTCATCGCCGAAACCGGCAAGCCGGCCTTGGTGATGTGCCATAATAAAACGCTGGCCGCCCAGCTCTATGGCGAGTTCAAGGCGTTTTTCCCCAACAACGCCGTCGAGTACTACATCAGCTACTACGACTATTACCAACCAGAAGCTTACATCGCCAGCACCGATGTTTTCATTGAGAAAGACCTTGCCATCAACGCCGAAATCGAGAAGCTGCGGCTTCACTGCACCTCCACGCTACTGAGCGGCCGGCGCGACGTGATTGTGGTGGCTTCCGTGTCGTGCATCTACGGCATCGGCAACCCCGAGGAATTCGCCAAAAACGTGATTTTTCTGGCCCCTGGTCAGCGCTACACCCGCAATAACCTGCTGTATCAGTTCGTGCAGATTCTGTACTCGCGCACCGAGGTGGAGTTTTCGCGGGGCACGTTCCGGGTGAAGGGAGACACGGTGGACGTGTTTCCGGCCTACGCCGACTACGCCTACCGCATTTATTTTTATGGCGACGAGATTGAGTCGGTGCAGAAAATTGACCCGGTGAGCGGCAAGAAGCTGAGCGAAGAACAATCGGCCACGCTTTACCCCGCCAACCTGTTCGTAACCGGCAAGGACACGCTGCAAACCGCCATCCACCAGATTCAGGACGATGTGGTGGCCCAACACGCCTACTTCGAAAAGGAGGGCCGCGACGTGGAAGCCAAGCGCATTATGGAGCGCACGGAGTTCGATTTGGAGATGATTCGGGAGCTGGGCTACTGCTCGGGCATCGAGAACTACTCGCGCTACTTCGACCAGCGCACACCGGGCTCGCGCCCGTTTTGCCTGCTCGACTACTTTCCCAAAGATTACCTGCTCGTTGTGGACGAGAGCCACGCCACCATGCCTCAGATTCGGGCCATGTGGGGCGGCGACCGCAGCCGCAAGACGGCCCTGATTGAGTATGGCTTCCGCCTGCCCTCGGCGCTGGATAACCGGCCCCTGACGTTCAACGAGTTCGAGAGCATGTACCAGCAGGCCGTGTACGTGAGCGCCACGCCGGCTGACTACGAGCTGGCCCAGGCCGGCGGCGTGGTGGTGGAGCAAATCATCCGCCCCACGGGCCTGCTCGATCCCGAAATTGACCTGCGCCCCAGTTCCAACCAAATCGACGACCTGCTCGACGAGGTGGACAACCGCGTGAAAATGGGCGACCGGGTGCTGGTGACAACGCTCACCAAGCGTATGGCCGAGGAATTGAGCAAGTATATGCTGCGCCTGGGCATCAAGGTGGAGTACGTGCACTCCGACGTGAAAACACTGGACCGGGTGGAAATCCTGCGCAAGCTGCGGCTGGGCGAAATCGACGTGCTGATTGGGGTGAACCTGCTGCGCGAGGGCCTCGACTTGCCCGAGGTGAGCCTAGTGGCCATTCTGGACGCCGACAAAGAAGGCTTTCTGCGCGACCAGCGGAGCCTGATTCAAACGATGGGCCGGGCGGCGCGCAACGACCGGGGCAAGGTCATCCTCTACGCCGACCGCATGACCGGCTCGATGCAGCGTGCCATCGACGAAACCAACCGTCGCCGCGCCACCCAGGCCGCCCATAACGAGCTGCACGGCATCACCCCGCGCACCGTGCGCAAGAGCCACGCCCAGATCCTGGGTCAGACCGACCTAGCCGACTACCGCACCGTGGAGCCCCAGGCTGCAACCTTGAGCTACGGCGACGCCGGGGCTGCCCTGGCGATGGCCGCCGAACCGGTGGTGGCCATGATGAGCCGCCCCGAACTGGAAAAGCTCATCAAGCAAACCGAAAAGCAAATGGAAGCCGCCGCCAAGGAGCTGGATTTTCTGCAAGCCGCCAAGCTGCGCGACGAGCTGGCCGCGCTAAAAGGCGTGCTTAAAGGCAAGCGCGATTAGTTTTTCTCTACGGTGTTTTACCGGCCCGGGCCCTGCCAACTGCATGGGATCCGGGCTTTTTTGCGTTGGCCCAGTTGGTGCTTACGAGTGCGGCGGGTTTAGATAAAATGAGCAAAAGGTTTATTCGAATTTTTTTATACCACTATCAATCAGAAAATTATCTTTTTATTAATTGTGGGCAGACCGTTCGTTATCTCTAGTGTGATGGCATCATAGCAGGCTAGGGACCGGGACAGCAGGAGGAGAGCAAGGCCCCATGCTGGGCACGTTGGTACTGCCAACGACTGTGCTCAACTAACGAGCCCGGTAATAGCTGGCCATTTTTTCGTGTTAAATTGCCCGCTGCATTACGCGGTGAACTTTAATTTCCAAGTTTGTTTGCCGTCCTTTTCGTTTCATTTACCAAACCAACCAACCAAATGCAAAGAACTTTATTACTGTTCGTGTTGCTGTTCAGTGGCCTGTTGCAGCAGGCCTGGGCGCAGGACCGGACCATTTCGGGCAAAATAACCGATCGGTCTACCAACCAAGGCTTACCCGGGGTGACGGTTCTCGTAAAGGGTCGGCCAGCCATCGGCACCTCAACCAACTCCGAGGGAGTTTATTCATTGAGTGGGGTTCCGGCCGACGCCACGGCACTAGTATTCAGCTTTGTGGGATACGCTGCTCAAGAGCAGCCCATCGCAGGCAATGGCACGATTAACGTGACGCTGGCCACCGACACTAAGCAGCTGAGCGAAGTAGTAGTGACGGCCCTGGGCCTGGAAGCCAACCGCGACCAGTTGGGCACAGCCCAGGCCACGGTGAAAGGCGCTGCCTTGGTAAATTCGGGCGAAACCAGTGTTATTACCGGTATTTCGGGCAAAACGCCGGGCGTCATTATCACCCGCTCGTCGGGCGACCCGGGGGCCAGCGCTAACATTCAGATCCGGGGCGCGGCCACGATTACTGGCAACCTCCAGCCGCTGATTGTCGTGGACGGCATTCCAATTTCGAACTCGTCGATCGGCAACGACGGGATTCTCACCAGCAACGGTGGGGCAGGCTCGAACCAGACCAACGGCGTGGTGCAGGCCTCGCGCCTCAACGACATTAACCCGGAAGACATTGCCTCGATGGAGGTGTTGAAAGGAGCCGCCGCCGCCGCGCTATGGGGCACCCGGGCGGCCAACGGCGTAATCGTTATTACCACCAAAAAGGGACGTCTGGGCGAGAAAATGCACATTGCCGTGCGTTCGTCCTACAGCTTCGACCACATCAACCGCACCCCAGCCTTGCAGCTCAACTACGGTGGGGGGGCCCGCGGCCGGTACGCTTTCGGCGGCCGCACCACCTGGGGCGACTATATTGGTGACCGTACCGGCGGCGCTGACGCCCAAATTACCGATCCAACGAAACCCGGTTACAGAGGCTTCGTGACATTCCCCGACGGCAGCACCCAATACGCCATTGCCAATGGTACGGCGGCCAATCCCCACGGCGGCAAAAATAGCCAGAGTGTGTACGACCACGGTCGTGACATTTTCGGCACGGGCTTTACCCGCGATAACTCAGTGGCGTTCAGTGGCGGTGATGAAAAATCCACCTATTTCCTCAGCGCTGGCAATACGTACACGAAGGGCATTGTTTACAACAACAGCGACAACAACCGGACGACTATCCGGGCAAATGTGTCGCGGAACCTGTCCGACAAGTTCAGCTCGGCGGCAAACGTGACCTACGCCCGCACCTTTTCTGATCGTATCCAGCAGGGCTCTAACGTCAGCGGTATTTTTCTGGGCGGCCTGCGTTCGCCTGCGGACTATAACAACAACCAGTACTACGGCGATTACACCAACGCCGCCGGGGCGGTTGTGACGGGCCGGCAAGTAAGCTACCGCAACCCACTAGGTGCCGGCGACCCCAGGTACGACAACCCCAACTGGACCGTCAACCGGGTATTGAACAACTCCCTGGTGAACCGCCTGGTTGGTTCCGCAGAACTCAATTTTCATCCTACTGGCTGGTTGAGCTTCCTGAACCGCACGGGTGTGGACACTTATACCGATCGGCGCGAAGACTACTTCCCCCGGCAGTCGGCGGCCAACCTAACCGGCGCACTGACCGAGGAGAACATCACCGAGACACAGGTCAACAACGACTTTATCGTCCGCGCCAACCACGACTTCAACGAAAATTTTTCGATTTCGGGCATTGTGGGTAATAACCTGAACGAGCGGCGGGCCGACCAAGTGGGGGCCTCGGCTACCAACATCGTCAACGTGCTCTCGCCGCCCCAGCTCAACAACTCGCCGGCCACTGCCCGTACGCCTTACAACATCAAGTCGGTCATCCGGACGGCGGCCGTTTATGGCGAAGTGGACCTGGCCTTGTTGAACCAGTTCTTCTTGACGGGTACGCTGCGCGGCGAATCAGCTTCCACGTTCGGTACTGCTACCAAAAGCACGTTTTATTTTCCAGCGGCCACATTCGCGTGGCAATTCAACAAAGTTTCGGCCCTGGCCAATAACTCCGCACTGAGCTTTGGCAAGCTGCGGGTGGCCTACGGCGAAGTGGGTGTGCAGCCGGGCCTGTACCAGACCCAGACCTACTTTATTCCGGCCAGCGGCTCCTTCGTTGACGGCTATGGCCCGGCGCTGGACGTTGCCGCCTACGGCGGCGGCTACATCCGCAGTACTACACAGGGAAACAACCAGTTGAAGCCAGAACGCAAGCAAGAA
>JANPOR010000237.1:0-8920 GCA_031428075.1 Hymenobacter sp.
CACGCTTTCTAGCACAGCCGCCAGTACTTTTTTAGCTGGCAAATCTTCCATGCAGCTGGTGCCGAGGCGGCAGGTGCCACGGTAGAAGCACACGCATTGGCGGTCGGGCCCCACGAGTTGGCCCCGGCCGTAAAGGTCGAATTCGTGGGGGTTGAAGATGTTGTTCATTAGAATGGTAGGCTTGCGCAGGGCGATGCTAATGTGCATGCCCATCGTGACTTGCGTCACGATGCCCTGCATCTGGTTCATCAGGTTGATGAACCGGGGAAGGGGAAAGGTGCCCAGGTAGGCGGCGCCGGTGGCGGCTTGCAACACCAAGTTGCGCGGGGCTTCGGCCTCGCCGCCGAGCAGTACGGGCGCGTAACCGGCACCTTGAAGACCGGTGATGAGCTTAACCCATTTCTCGTCGCTCCAGAGGCGGGTGGTCCACCGGTCGCCGCAACCGGTGTTGAGGCCAATGCGGGGGCCAGCCGCGGCCGGCGGCAGGGCCGGCCAAGTGTACCCCTTATCGTCGTGGGTATCGAAAATGTATTCTTCTCCCCGAAAATCAAAGCCGCACAGTTCGAAGATTTCCTGCACATAGGGCTTGGTATTGGCCAAGCTCAACTGGTCGAAGATGCCGGTGAGAAATTTGTGTTCGGCCAGCGCGTTGACGGGCCAGGGCGTGCCGTCATATTCGCGCAGCGTGTAGCCAAATTTCGCTTCGGCCCGGGCGTTAAGCAGCAAGGAGCAGGCTTCCTTTTCCTTGTCGAGGTTGATAGCGATATCGAAGCGTCGGGCCTGGAGCTGTAAAGTACTGGCGTAATCAAACTTCAGAATCTCGTCTATCTCGCGCTGCGGCAGGATGGCCGGCGTGAGCGTGAGCCAGGTGATGAAGCAGCCGGGGTGTTCTTGGCGTAGCCGCCGTAGCAGCGGCGTGGTCCGGATGACATCGCCGATAGCCCCGAGCTTGATAAGCAGGATGCGTTTGCCAACGGGCTCATACACGGGGCAGTCGCTACACACATAGCCGTGCTCTTTGTTGGGGCGACAGGGCAGGTCGCCGCGGAAATGGCGGCAGTCGGGGCGAACGGTAATGTCGGCGAGCGGGTAGGGCACAGAACGAGCGGAATGGAAAACGGGAATAAGTAGGGGCCCTACCGGCCCACGTAAGTGGCCGGCGTGAGGGCCCGCAGCTCGGCCCGCACGGTGTCGCTCACGGCCAATTCATCTACAAACTGAGCGATGGTGGCGGCCGAAATGGCTTCCCCGGTGCGCGTGAGTTGCTTGAGGGCGTTGTAGGGATCGGGATAATTTTCGCGGCGCAGGATGGTTTGGATACCCTCGGCCACCACAGCCCAGTTGGCTTCGAGGTCGCGGGCCAGCGCGGCTTCGTCGAGGGCCAGCTTGCCCAGGCCGCGCTGTAGCGAGTTCAGGGCGATGAGCACATGGCCCAGCGGCACGCCCAAGTTGCGCAGCACCGTCGAGTCGGTGAGGTCGCGCTGGAGGCGCGAAATGGGCAGCTTAGCCGCAAAGTGTTCGAGTAAGGCGTTGGCTAGGCCCAGGTTACCCTCAGCGTTTTCGAAATCGATGGGGTTGACCTTGTGCGGCATCGCCGATGAGCCTACCTCACCCGCCTTAATCGTCTGCCGGAAATAACCCATCGCAATGTATTGCCACGCGTCGCGGCACAAATCAATTAGGATAGTATTGAGGCGCTTAACGCCATCGCAGAAGGCCGCTAGGTTATCGTAAGGCTCAATTTGGGTGGTAGGAAAAGTGCGGGTCAGGCCCAAGGTTTTCTCCACAAACTGCTTGGCAAACCGGTGCCAGTCGGTGCCGGGGTAGGCCACAAAATGGGCGTTGAAGCCGCCAGTGGCCCCGCCGAACTTGGCAGCGTAAGGCACTTGGTTCAACAGCGCTAGTTGGCCGTCGAGCCGGGCCACGAACACTTCAATTTCCTTCCCCAGCCGGGTGGGGGAGGCCGGCTGGCCGTGGGTGCGGGCCAGTAAGGGCACGGGGCCCCAGGCGGCGGCACGCTCGGCCAAGTAGCCGCGCACCCGTGCCAGAGCGGGGTGGAGGATGTCGGCCATTGCTTCTTTCAAGCTAAGCGGAATGGCGGTATTGTTGATGTCTTGTGAGGTGAGGCCAAAGTGGATAAATTCTAAAGCGGAGCCCAGGCCAAGCTTCGTAAACTCGTCGCGCAGGAAGTACTCCACGGCTTTTACGTCGTGGTTGGTCACGGTCTCGTGGGCCTTGATGGCCAAGGCCTCAGTTTCGCCAAATTCCTCGTAGAGCCGGCGCAAAGCAGGAAAAACGTCGGCTGAAACTCCGTGCAGCTGCGGCAGTGGTAGCGTGGCCAGGGCGATGAAATATTCCACTTCGACCCGCACGCGGTAGCGCATCAGGGCCAGCTCGGAGAAGTACGGGGCCAGGGGTGCGGTGGTGCGGTGGTAACGCCCGTCGAGGGGCGAAAGGGCGGTGAGGGGCGAAAGCATGGCGCAAAAGTAGGGCCCCCAGCCGGCGGGCGCGCCTGAACCCGCGCCGAGGCCCCTACGTTCTTCCTACCTTTGACCTTGACTACCCGAATCCTTTTTCTGTTCAGTGCGCATTTCCCCATCCACCAAACGCATTCTTCTCGGCGTGGCGGGCGCCTTCGCGGTGCTACTGCTGCTGGCTTTCGGTATTTTTCAATGGAAGCGCCAACAATTGCTTGACTATGCCCTGCGCGAAATCAAGGCCCGCGTGGAGCGCAAGTACCCGGTGGTGCTGGCCCTGGGCCCGGCCCGGTTCACGGACCTGAACACGGTAGAAATCCAGGGCATGAGCTTGGTGCCCGCCACCCGGCCCGTCGATACGCTACTCACCGCCCGTCGCTTGCAGGCCAGCCTGAGCATCCGGTCGCTGTTTGCCAGGCGCCCGGTGTTTTCGGACCTGCAAATCCAGCACGCACGCCTTACGGCCCACAAAACGGCCACCGCCGACAACTTTGGCTTTCTCTTGAATAAAAAGCAGCCCGCCGAGACCGAGGCCCCCCGCGACGTATCCCGGGGCCGCAACTACGGACTGCTGCTGAACCAAGTGCTCGAAGCCGGTTTCGGCAACGTGCCCGGCCAAGCCGATTTTCAGGACTTCGTGGTGCGCTACGACAGTCCGCACCACCGCATCCTGCTGACGATGCCGCGCCTAAAAATAGAAGATGGCAACATCAGCGGGCGCCTCACGGCCAGCGTCGATTCGGTGGTGAACGAACTGGGCATCAACGGGCACGTCGAGGCCCGCGACTACGCCCTCACGGCGCGCGTGTTTGGGGTAGGCGGCTCAGTGCAGCTGCCTTACGTGCCGCGCCGCTTCGGGGCCTTGGTGAGCTTCGACACGGTACTGGTGCGCCTGACGGGCAAGGATTTCACCAGCGACGACGCAGGTGGGCAGCTCACGGTGCGCGGCTCGCTGGCGGCTCGCAACTTCAGTCTTTACCAGCCGCGCCTGGGTTCAGAAGATATTGTGGTGCGCCGCGGGCAACTTGATTTTGTAGCCACGCTGGGCCGTGCCACCATGGCCCTGGAACCGGGCTCACGCGTGGTGCTCAACGAATTGGTATTTCACCCTGAAATTGCCGTGCGGCTGAAGCCTAAGCTAGCCGTGCGCCTGCGCATCGACTCCGATGCGACCCCCACTAATGCCTTTTTCAACTCGCTGCCCGAAGGCATGTTCGACGTGGTGGCCGGCACCCAAGGCACCGGCACGCTGGCCTACCACCTCAAGGCCGACGTGGATTTGGCGCGGGTGGACAGCCTGCACCTCGACTCTTCGCTGCAGCCCAGCAAGAATTTTCGTATCACCCGCTTCGGAGCCGAAGACTTGGGTAAGCTCAACGGTGACTTTGCATACACGGCCTACAACGACCGCGGCGACTCGCTGCGCACCTTCCCGGTAGGGCCCTCGAACCCCAATTTCACGCGTTACGAGGACGTGGCCGGCTACCTTAAGTCGGCCATCATGACGTCCGAAGACCCGCGCTTCCTCACTCACCGTGGCTTCATGGAAAAAGCGTTTATCAACGCTGCCATCCAAGATATTAAGGAGAAGCGCTTTGCCCGCGGCGGTAGTACCATCAGCATGCAGCTGGTGAAGAACGTATTTTTGAGCCGCGAGAAAACCGTGGGCCGCAAAGCTGAAGAGATGCTGATTGTGTGGCTCATCGAAAACACGCGGCTCGTGAGCAAGCAGCGCATGTTTGAGGTGTACCTCAACATCGTGGAGTGGGGCCCCAGCAAGTACCGCTGGCCCAGCGGCAAGCGCGGCGTATACGGGGTGAAGGAGGCCGCCTTGTTCTACTACGGCAAACGCCCGAGCGAGCTGAACCTGCCGGAGAGCCTGTACCTGGCCAGCATCATCCCCAAGCCCAAGTACTACCGTTACTCGTTCAATAGCTACGGCAGCCTGCGCTCCAGCACGCGCTATTTCTTTAAGCTGATTGCCGACATCATGGCCAACAAGGGCCTGATTTCGGAAAATGACCGCGACAACCTTGCCTACAGCGTGAACCTCAACGGCCCGGCCCGTAGCTACATCGTAACGGCCCGCGATACCACCCGCACCGTGTCGCCGGCCGATAGCAGCCAGTTCGAGTCCATCAATCTAATTGACCTGCTGAACACCGCTAAGTCGGCGGATGCGCCCGCCGCGCCGGGCGCCGTCCCAGCCGAGGGCCCCAAGTAATAAGTTAATCGGTGGGCGGTTATTAATGAACAAGGAGTCTTATTCATTGATAACCGCTCACTGCTTTGGCCACCGGGTGCAGCCAGCTGCTAAGCCGCATCTGTAACACTCCGAAGAATGCTTCTTTGACGATACCCTTCGACATTTTGGAGGTGCCGCGGGTGCGGTCGGTGAAGATGATGGGCACCTCCTTGATGCGGAAGCCGAGCTGGTAGGCGCGCCATTTCATCTCAATCTGGAAGGCGTAACCTACGAAGCGGATGTGGTCGAGGTCGATGGCCCGCAACACCCGCGCCGTGTAGCACTTGAAGCCGGCGGTGGCGTCGCGGATGGGCATGTCCGTCACGAAACGCACGTACCACGAGGCGTAGTACGACATGAGTACCCGCTCCATGGGCCAGTTCACCACGTTCACGCCTTGGATGTAGCGCGAGCCGATGGCCATATCATACCCGTCCTGGGCGCAAGCGTCGTAGAGGCGCAGCAGGTCGTCGGGATTGTGAGAGAAATCGGCGTCCATCTCGAACACGTAGCCGTAGCCGCGGTCCAGGGCCCAGTGAAAGCCGTGGATGTAGGCCGTGCCCAGCCCCTCCTTGCCGCGTCGCTCCTCCAGAAACAAGCGGCCCGGAAACTCGGCCTGCAAGCCGCGTACGACGGCTGCCGTGCCATCGGGTGAGCCGTCGTCGATGACCAAGATGTCGAAAGCCCGGGGTAAGGAAAAGACTTTACGAATGATTAACTCCGCATTCTCGCGCTCGTTGTACGTAGGAATCAGGACGAGGCCATCGTTCATAAGCGTCAAATATAGGGTTCAGTTAATGCAAGAAAGGAAAGCCTGCTGTTCAGGCTCCCACGGCCAGAGCTTGGGCCGTGCGGCGGGCGTGGCGTACTACATCGGGCACACCCACGCCGGCCTGCCAGTTAGCCACAGCCACGATATTATCGGCCCGTAGCACGTCAACCGACGCTCGGGCCGGTCCAATGGCTGCATCGAACTGCGGAATGCTGCGCCCCCAGAAGTAGCGTCCCTGCCACCGGGGGAGGGCGTCGATGCCGTAAAAGCGGGCCAACTCGGCATGGACGGCGGCCAGCTGCGCGGCCTCGGGCTGGTGGGCGGCGGCCTCGTGCTGCACGCCGCCTACGAAGGTGGTGAACAACACTTGCCCCGCCGGCACTCGGTCCGGGTAGAGGCTGCTGGTCCAGAGCGAGCCGGCAGCATAGGTACCCTCGACTTTGGGGTGCAGGGCCCCGAAGCCGCGCAGCGGGTGGGCTACGGCGGCCCGGTCATAGGCCGAGTACACTACGGCCATGGGCGGATAGCGCACGGCCGCCAGCGCCGCGCTGGCCTGCGGAAATAAATCGGTCAGCAGCGGCGCGGCAGCGTAGGCGGGCAGGGCTAGCACAAGATGGGTGTAGGGGCCCTGCTCGGCCCCTGCCACGCGCAGGGCGTAGGCGCCGTCGGCGGCCCGAACCAGGTCGGCTACGGGGGCTCCGGGGTGATAATGTGTGAGGTGAGCGGCCAATGCATCGGTGAGGGCCTGGACGCCGTTTTGGAGCGTAACAACGCGCCGCCGGCCCGTGCCCTTGCCGGTTTTGGCCAGGCCGCGCAGCACCGAGCCGTGCTGTTGCTCTAGGGCTGCCAGCTGCGGGAAGGTGTGGCGCAGCAGCAGTTGGGCCGGGTCGCCGGCGTAGATACCGGCAACGAAGGGATTGACGGCGTACTCCACAATTTCTGGCCCGAAGCGCCGGGTAAAGAACTGCGCCACGGTTTCGTCGGGGTCCGGAACGGCGGCCGGGATTAGCATTTCGCGCAGCAGCCGCCACTTGGCTTGGAGGCTGAAAAAGCCGCTGGTAAGCAGCGCGGGCGGCGAACTGGGCAGCTCGCGGTAGCGCCCACCGCGCAGCACGTAGCGGCGCTGGCCCACGGCGGCGGTGTCCCGCACTTGGTCGGCCAAGCCCAACTCGTCAAATAAGTCTGCCAGCTCGGGGCTCAATTGTAGCGAATTGGGGCCGGCTTCGAGCAGATACCCCTCGGGCGGCCGCAAGCTGAGCAAGTTGCCCCCGGGCCGGTCGTCGGCTTCGAACAAGTCGTAAGCCACGCCGGCTTGCTGCAGGTGCCACGCGCAGGTGAGGCCGGCGAGTCCCCCGCCGATGATGGCTATTTTCATCCGGCAAAGGTCGGTCCCCGCCCGTAGCTTTGCCCCATGAACGGCCCCAATAAAGCAATTTTCCTCGACCGCGACGGAGTGTTGAACGACGAAATCGGCGATTACGTGTGGGAGCCCGACCGGTTCGTGGTCAGCCCCGGCGTACCCGGGGCCCTGGCCCGCCTCAAAGCCGCCGGCTATTACCTGGTGGTCGTCACCAACCAAGCCGGCATCGCCAAAAAGCTTTACACCGCCGCTGACGTGCAAGCCTGCCACGCCAAGCTGCAAGCCGCTTGTGGCTACGTGCTCGACGCGCTGTATTTTAGCGACAACCACCCGAGCGTGAGCGAGTCCATCTTCCGCAAGCCCGACTCGGGGATGCTGGAAAAGGCGATTGTCCGCTTCGGCCTCGACCCCGCCCAGTGCTGGATGGTGGGCGACCGTCTGCGCGACATGCAGGCCGGCGCTCGGCTCGACGTGCGCGGCATCTTGGTGGGCCACACCGAAGCCGTGGATTACGCGCCCCGCGCCGCTGATTTGCCGACCGCCGCCGATTTTATCTTAGGCCAGTAGCAACCAAATATTGCCATTGTGCTAAAATTTTTGAATGCAGAGAGGCCGGTTCTCAACGCTAGGAACCGGCCTCTCTGGGTGGGCCCTGGAGCTTTTATTGGCGGGCGGCGGGTGCCATGGTGCTGGCCATGACGGGCGAGGCCACGCGGTTGGCAGCCTTGGTGCTGGTGTAGGCGGGGCATTTGGCCCTGCTGCACGAACCCAGGCCGAAGGCCGCTACGCCAGCAGCCAGAAGAATAAGCTTTTTCATAAGATAATACAAAATGGGTGAATGCTGACCATGAGTTGGAGCAAATATAATACTGCCAGCGGTACGGACATTACAGCTCAAACGGAAAAATGCAAATTTTCGTACGCTGGTGACTTATGAAGCGTAGCCTAGGATACGCATCATGCTGGCCGAGTCCTGCGCGGGGGCAAACACGGTGTCGGTGAGGGTGCCGTCGGCGGCGCGGTCGAGGATGACGTGCTGGGGGGCCGGAATGAGGCAGTGCTTGATGCCACCGTAGCCGCTCAGGCTCTCCTGGTAGGCCCCCGTATGAAAAAAGCCGATATAGAGCGGCTCTGTATCCTTGTGCTTACGCTTGGGCAGGAACACTTGGTAGAGGTGCTGCTCGGCGTTGTAGTAGTCCTGCGAATCGCAGGTGAGGCCCCCGAGCTGGATTTTCTTGTACGATTTTCCCCAGCCGTTGAGCGCCAGCAGGATGAAGCGCTGGCTCAGGGCCCAAGTATCGGGCAGGTTGGTGATAAACGAGCCATCAATCATGTACCACAACTCCTTGTCATTTTGGAGCTTCTCGTCCAGGATAGAATAAATAATGGCCCCGCTTTCGCCCACCGTAAAAATGCCGAACTCGGTGAAGATATTGGGCTCGGGCACGCCTTCTTCTAGGCAGATGCGCTGGATGGTGCGCAGGATTTCGGCCACCATGTAGGGGTAATCGTACTCGGGCTGGATGCTGGTTTGGATGGGCAGACCCCCGCCGATGTCGAGGGTGGTGAGCGTGGGGCACACCTTGCGCAGCTCGCAGTACTTGTGCACAAAGCGGCTCAGTTCCGACCAGTAATAAGACGTATCCTTAATACCGGAGCTGATGAAGTAGTGCAGCATTGTCAACTCGAACCGCGGGTCGTCCTTGATCTTCCGCTCGTAAAGCGGCAATGCATCGGCGTAGCGGATGCCCAGGCGCGAGGTATAGAACTGAAAGCGCGGCTCCTCGTCGGAAGCCAGGCGCATGCCCACCTTGCACTTTTCCCGCACGTGGTCGTGGTAGTAATCCACCTCGTTGGGCGAGTCCAGGATGGGCATGCAGTTTACGAAGCCGTCGTTGATGAGGGCGGTAATCTCGCGCTTGTATTCTTCTATTTTAAAGCCGTTGCAGATGATGTGGTGCTGCTTGTCGACCTTGCCCTCAGCGTAGAGGTGGCGAATAATAGTGGTGTCGAACCACGACGAGGTTTCGAGGTGGACGTCATTTTTCAGGGCCTCTTCCAGCACG
>JANPOR010000238.1:0-3219 GCA_031428075.1 Hymenobacter sp.
TAAGCGCTGAAGTCAATCACGGGTAGGACCCCGCAATGGACTGGCGCATTGTATTCAGCTGTCGAATAAATTACGCGGATTTGGGATTGACCAACATCAGTGATTGGATCAGCGAAACAACTACCACTGGTGTACCAGTCAGGCATTTGGGTGATGGCAACCGGGGCAGCAGGACAGGACGGTTACTCAGCGGCTCTTTCACAGCTGCTGAGCGCCAGCAGACCGATGACGGTTAGTGTGATTCGGTTGAGGGCCCCCATGGCTAGTTCCGTGCTGGTGAAAGCTGGACATCGAAGAGGGTCAGCTCGGGCAGTCGATCGCCCCACGCCATTTGCGCCGCCCAGTTCATTCGTTCATAATATGTGCGCCACGGCGTGTGTTGCGCTTCCGGCACGAATTGGTATCGAAACTGAATGTAGCGGCCCGGTTTATAGGTCGCCGTATCGGGCAAGTTGAACACCTTGACTTGCTGGTACTGCATCCCTGCTACGCCGGGGAAAGACAACGGAGCGACATCCACTTCCCACCGGGGGCGGGGATTTAGCCCTTGGTCATCAATGGTAATTTCCGTGCGCACCAGCCGGCCCGTCGCCAGCTCGGAATTGGGGGTTGCGTCTTGCTTCTGACAAGCCGCCAAAGGCGCTAAGAAAAGGAGGATACCGGATAGAAGTTTCATATTGGCACGGGTAAAAAACGGTGAGAGAACCAAGTTCATATCGTGATACGATACTTTGCGCAATGGTTGCAAACGCCTTGTTTTTCCGTACTATGAACTAAAAATCCGGGTTCGTTCCCGCGTTTCAGGCGGCCCAGTAACTACCGCGTGAAATCCGGCACCACGGCCACGCACATCGGCGAGGGCACGTCGATGTGTTGGCCGGTAGGCGTGAGCTTGCCGGTTTGCTTATCGACGCGGTAAGTAAAGACGTTGTTGGAGTTTTGGTTGGCCACGAGCAGGAGGCGGCCGCTGGGGTCAAGGGTGAAGTTGCGGGGGGTTTGGCCTTGGGTGTCCACGTCTTGCACGGGGGCTAGCCGGCCTTCAGCATCAATAGCAAAAACGGCGATGCTGTTGCGGCCCCGGTTGGAAGTGTACAAAAAGCGCCCGTCAAGGGCCACGTGCACGTCGGCCCCCGAGTTCTGGCCCGCGAAGCCG
This sequence comes from Hymenobacter sp., assembly GCA_031428075.1. GTDB lineage: Bacteria > Bacteroidota > Bacteroidia > Cytophagales > Hymenobacteraceae > Hymenobacter. The sequence continues at coordinate 1,154 of JANPOR010000238.1, forward strand.
GCCGGTAGCGTGGTCAGGGTCTGCAACTCGCGGAAGGTGCCGGCGGTGGCGTCGTACGCCAAGGCCGTCACCGTTGAGTTCAGCTCGTTAACAAGGTAGGCGTAGCGGCCGTTGGGGTGAAACGCGAGGTGGCGGGGCCCCGCGCCGGGCTTGGTCACGAAGGCCGGCGCCGACGCCGCCTGCCATCGGTGTTGTGCCGCGTCGAGGCGGTAGCCGTACACTTTATCGGTACCTAAATCGACGGCGAAGGCGAAGCGATTGGCCGGGTCGGGCAACAGGCAGTGGGCGTGGGGCGTGGTTTGGTTGGGGTGCGGGCCGACGGGCGGCTGGTGCTGGTCGGTGGCGGTAGCGGGGCCCAGCTGCCCATCCGCTTGCAGCGGCAGTAGCGCCACATTACCGCCCAAATAATTAGCCACCAATGCATTATGGCCGGTGTGGTCGAGGCTGACGTAACAAGGTGAGGCTCCCAGTGAGGGTTGCTGACCCAGAAGCGTGAGGGCCCCCGTGCGACCGTCGACGGCCAAGGTGCTCACCCCGCCGCTGTTGGCTTGGCCCCGGAACGTACCCGTCTCGCTCACCGCGTAGAGGTGGCGGTGGGCTGCGTCTATCGTCAGGTACGAAGGTTGCGAACCCCCTTTGAAGGCGCTCACCGGGGCCAGGGCCCCGGTGGCGGGGTTCAGGCGGTAGAGGTAGATGGTGTTTTCCTGCTCCGCCGCCACATTCGTGCCGATGTACACCAAGTAGCCGCTGCCCGGGGCCACGCTGGGTGCCGTTTGTGTACAGCCCGCCAATGCATCAGCTAGGAGAAGGCCGGTGGCCGTTAGTAGGTTAAGTCTGGAACGGGTAAGGAGGATCATATAAGCAGCAAAATTAGTTGAGCAAAGATGCTATAATCACTCGGATCAAACCGCGACTGCCGTTAGCGACTAACCTTGCCGGCCGGTGTGGCATTTGGCTGCGCGAAAAACGGCAGATTAGCCGTGGCTACGCTGCCGTGGCCGTCATACACCCGCACAAAAAGGCGGTACGGGCCGGGCTTGGTGGGAACGCGCACTTGTGCCGTCAGTCCTTGCGCCTGCTCAATGGCGCCGGGCACCGGCTCGGCCATAGTGGTGAGCGTTCGTAATTGCATTGCCGGTGGTGCTTCGGGCCGTACCTCCCACCGCGCGTACAGTGCGTCTTGTTCCGCATCGGCGGCTGTTACGACGGCCGGGTAGCGGGCCCCGGCTGGCAGTCGTACGCTGTCGGTATCGTACAGGCCCGCTAGCCGCAGGGGCCCTATGCTGGGAGCCAGGTTCGCTGGTGCATGGCCCGTCCATAATTGCTGAAGGGCATCAATGGTGCTTGTTTTTTCGCCCTTGGCGCCGAACAGGCTGAACCACGTCGGCGTTCCTTCTTCTTTTTGTCCCCAGAAAAATACGTATCCGCCCAGGCACCGGGCGGAATCGCCAAGAATTCCTTGTTCGTAGCGATTTTGAACATAGGCAGCCTTGGCCGTACTGTTCTGCTCTAGCGGAACTTTCCAAGGCGTGAGGGCACATTCCCAATAGCCCTGGCACCCGTATTCGGTCACAACGTAGGGCTTCTTCCAACCCAGGGCGCGCAAGTCGTGGGCCAGGGTGAGCAGGCGCGAATAAGTGTTAACGCCCAGTAAATCAATATTAGGGCAAAACCGTTCTATGTCCGGTACGCGTTGCAGACCTCCCGCGACGGTGGTGCAAACGGGGTGGTAGGGGTCGAGGCTGTGGACCATGCGCGCCACTTCCTCCACCGCGAGAAATACTTGGGGATTCTGGTTGTTCTGGTCCAGCTCGTTGCCTACGTCCCACATCAGCAAGCCCGGGTGCCGGCGAAAGCGCAGCACTTGCTCACGCAAATACGCTAGCTGTTGCCGAACAGCTTTCTTGTTGTAATAATCAAAGCCTTCCTGAGGGGTTTGCATCCAGAGCCCCAGTGTGACGGTGAGGCCTTGCCGTTCCGCCTCAACCAATAGTACATCGGCGTAATCGGTGCTCCAGAGCCGCACAGAATTGCCGCCGGCCGCCCGTAGCTCTGCAAACTGCTGA
>JANPOR010000239.1:0-5858 GCA_031428075.1 Hymenobacter sp.
AAAAGCCGGTAAAGGCGCTTAATAGAAAAAAGAAAAGAAATGGTAGTTTCATTTGAAAAAGTGTTTAATTGAGTGTTGTTACGATTGGAGCGGGTGTCATTCAAAACTACGGGCTGTATTGGTAACCTGGAGTATTTACTACCCTGCTACCCCCGATGACGAAAGAAACCCAACTGGTGCTAGTCACCGCCCACTACGACGAGTTGCGGACAATTGGCTTGGAGCCGGATTTTTAGACCTTGGAAGAGACATGTAACCAGTTGTGAACGGCCCTGGGGGGCACGGTGCTGGAACAGAAACTGGGGCCGGGGCCGACCAACTAGCATAAAATAGCGTGCAGATCCGGTTCCGGCGTATACAAATCGCGAAAAACGGCCTAGTTCATAGCAGATGAGGGATAAACTTACGATAATGGATAAAAAAACCTTATTACATGTATCTTACGTAGCGAAAACTAGCATTTTTACTAGGTTGTACGGACAATTAACGTAACCAAAGTAAGGCGGAAATGAAATGAAGCATTCCCAAAAAGCTGCAGGCGGTCTTGTCGTAGCGCGTGGCCAAACGGCGAAATTGCTTGAGGCGGCTGAAAAAGCGCTCGACTTTATTGCGGTCCCGGTACAGGTTGCGGTCAATTGCGCGTTGGACGAGGCGGTTTTTCTTGCTGGGAATGACCACCGCCGCGCCAAGTTCTTCGACCAGCGCCACGATGTCGTTGGTGTCATAGGCTTTGTCGGCCAGCACGTTGCCGGCCCCGCTGGCCCCGGCCAGCAACTCAGCGGCCCGGCGGCAATCCGCTTGCTGGCCCGGGCCAAGCACCAGGCGCAGCGGATTGCCCAGGGCATCGACCAGGGCATGCCCTTTGGTGGTCAACCCGCCGCGGCTGCGGCCGAGGGCCTCGTCGCCGACGCGGCTTTTTTTCGGCTGCCCGCCGCTTGGGCATGGGCCCGCACGACCGTTGAGTCGAGCATGACCCAGTCCAAATCCGGCTCCTGCACGGCCTCAAACAAGCCTTTCCACACGCCCGTTTGCGCCCAGCGCCGGCAGCGCTTGCGCTGCGTGTCGGTTCTGGTGCGCGATGTGGCTCGAGTGACGGAACCGGCGCCGCCGCGGCTGGGCCAGGTGGGGGCGCGGCCTGGAAGATGACAAGCTCGAAGGCATCGTGGTGATGCGCAAGGGCGAAAACCCTTCGGAAGTCATTGCCCGGCTGCACGCCAAGGTGGACGAGCTAAACTCGAAAATCCTGCCGCCCGGCGTGAAGATGAGAACCTTCTACGACCGGCAACAGCTGATTGACTTTTCGATTGAAACCGTGATTCGTAACCTGTTGGAAGGCATTGTGCTGGTCATGCTCATCGTGTTCCTGTGCATGGCCGACTGGCGGACGACAGTTATCGTGTCGGTTATTATTCCGCTAGCGTTGCTGTTTGCCTTCATCTGCCGGCGCCTTAAGGATACGAACGCCAATTTGTTAGGTATGGGGGCCATCGACTTCGGCATTATCATCGACGGGGCCATGGTGATGGTTGGAGGGCTGTTCGTGGCCCTCGACCACCGGGCCCACCAGATGAGCATGGAGCGGTTCAATAAGCTTTCCAAACTGGGCCTGATCAAGAAGAGCGGGCGCGACATGAGCAAGGCTATATCATTCTCCAAATTTTTCATTATCATTGTGTTGCATTTTATTTTCTCGAAGGAGAAAGTAGAATGCAAGGTGTTCAGCCCGCTGGCTTGGACGCTGGGCTTTACCCTGCTGGGGGCCCTCGTGTTCACGCTCACGCTGGTTAGCATCGTGCTGAAAAAGAACGTGTGCGAGGAAAACAATTTCTTCGTGCGGGCCGTGAACAGCGGGGGCAATCGATTCTTCCGCTTCACCTATGCCCGCAAAACCATCAGCTTGATTGTTGCCTTCGCGGTGACGGCAGTGGGGCTGTATTCCTTTTCGTTTCTGGGCTCGGAATTCCTGCCGGAGCTGAACGAGGACAGCATTTACGTGCGGGCGCAGCTGCCGCTGAGCACCAGCCTGGAGTCGTCGAACGACTTACGTAATCAGATGCGGCGGATGTTTTTGAGCTTCCCGGAGGTGAACGATGTGGTGAGCCAGACCAGCCGCCCCAATGACGGCACCGATCCGATAAGCTTCTACAATAACGAGTTCCTCGTGCAAATCAACCACACGCCGGAAGTCAGAAAAGAGATGAACAGCAAGGCCTGCCGCGGGAACTTGGTGGAGCGAATGAAGGACCAGCTCGACCGCTTTACGGGCGTCGATTTCAACTTTTCGCAGCCCGTTACCGATAACGTGGAGGAAGCGGCCTTGGGCGTGAAAAACTCTATCGCCGTCAAAATTTACGGCACTGGCCTGGCTACGCTCGAAGGCAAGGCCCGCGAGGTGTGCGAGATATTGAAAATAGTGCGTGGCATCGACGACCTAGGCGTGCTGCGCAACATCGGCCAGCCCGAATTTCACGTGAACCTTGACGAGAAGCGCATGGCCAGCTACGGCGTGAGCAAGCCAGACGCCAGCGCGGTGCTCGAAATGGCAGTGGGCGGCAAGCAGGCTACCTAGCTCTACGAAGGCGAGCGCAAATTCCCTATTCGGGTGCGCTACGAGCTGCAGTTCCGCCAGACGCCGGCCGAAATCAGCGGCCTGATGGTGCCCACGCAGGCCAGCAAAACCATTCCACTGACCGAAATCACCAACATCAGTTCCGTGACGGGCCCCAACCTGATTTACCGCGACGACAACCGGCGCTTCGGCGCCGTCAAGTTCAGCATCCGCGACTGCGACATGGGCTCGACCATCGCCGAGGCCCAGCAGAAAATGGACAGGTCCATCAAGCTCGCCAAGGGCTACCGCATCGAGTGGGCCGGCGAGTTTGAAAATCTGGTGTGGGCCACCAAGCGCCTCACGCAGGTGGTGCCGGTATCACTGGCCCTCATTTCATCTTGCTGTTCATCACCTTCGGCAACGGCAAGGACGCCGCCCTGGTACTCACCAACGTGCCGTTTGCCCTCATCGGCGGCATCGCGACGCTACACATCACGGGCGTGAACTTCAGCATTTCGGCCGGCATCGGCTTCATCGCTTTGCTGGGGATATGCATTCAGAACGGCGTCGTTCTCATCACCGTTTTTAAGCAGAGCCTGCGCAAGAAGATGAGCCTACCCCGCAGCCTGCGGGAGGGCGTGGCCTCCCGCGTACGCCCGGCGGTGATGACGGCTCTGATGGCCATGATCGGCTTGTTCCCGGCCGCGCTCAGCACCGGCATCGGCTCCGAAACGCAGAAGCCGCTGGCCATCGTCGTCATCGGCGGGTTGGTGACGGCCACGGTGCTCACACTGCTGATTTTCCCGCTCATCCTCGCCTTTTTCTACCGCGAGATGCACCAGGACGGCCCCACGCCCGAGTAGATAGCAGCCGAATGGCCGGTGCTAGTGGGCGCGTAAGGCAAGCTGAGAAGCTGTACACGCCGCGCTGACAGTTGGCTTTTACGGTGGTCGCGGCGCCCATGATCAAAGCATTGGCTCCGCTACCGCACCAGTTGCTGCTTAGCGCAGTCTCGCTGATGTTGTTGGGACCCCTTTGCTCTGGGTGCGCCCACGTGGGCACACCTGGCAAGGCTCTGGGTGTGGTTTAGGCCAGGGCCGACGGGGCGGCTAAAGCCATGAGGGCGAAGAAGTAGCAAAAATACCTGAAACGGGTGGTTGATGGACTCCGCGGATAGCGCATTGCGGCCTATACCTACTCTCTTGCTCCCAACCCGCCTCGTTATTACCAATTGAGTCATATTACATATTTAAAATATATGGAACCAGTTAGCATTACATTTATTAATCTAGCAGTCCATTTCAATCCCTTTCGGTCATGAAAAACCAATTATTTCCAGCTGGAGCAATTTTTCTGCTCTTGGCAACGGTCTTGCTTGCTGCCACCGTGTCGGCGCGGGCCCAGCAGCCCGCCGCACCCAAGGTGAGCCTGCCCCCGGTGCCGGGCATGGGGCCCGCGCCGGTGCTGCGGGCCGGGGTCACCGCCGCCGAAAAAGCCGAGTACGACCGCCAAATGGCCGAGCGCACACGCCAGCGCTGGAACTACATCCTCACCGATTCGCTGGCCCGTACCAAGGTGCTTAACGCCGCCCCCAACGCCCTGCTAGTGGAAACCGTGCGGGGCCGTAAGCCCGGCACCGCCTTGGACGCCGACATGGGCGAGGGCCGCAACGCCATTTACCTGGCCCAGCAAGGCTGGCAGGTGACGGGCGTCGACATTGCCGAAAAAGCGCTGGCTTTCGCCCAAAAAAGGGCCCAGGCAACGGGCGTAAAGATTACTACCATTGAGCAGCCGATGGCAAGCTACGACTGGGGCACCAACAAATGGGACCTGATTGTGCTCAGCTACGCCGGCGGCCGCGATTACGCGCCGCGCGTAGCCCAGGCGTTAAAACCTGGCGGCCTAGTAGTAATCGAAGCCTTCCACATGGACGCTACCAACCAGCTTCAGGTCGTCGGCGGTGACTACCGGGTGTTTTTTAACACCGACGAGCTGCCCAAGCTCTACAGCGCCGTCGGCTTGAAAATTCTGCACTACGAAGAGCCGATGGGCGTGGCCGATTTTACCAAGCAGAACGTGCGGCTGGTGAAGCTAGTGGCCCAGCGCCCCTGAGCGGCGGCCAGTAGCTCACCCGACCATCGCCGGGCACCTGCACATACCCAAGGGCAGCTACCACCCACGCCGCCTGACCGGCTTCCCGACGGCTTTCCCGTCTGCCTCCGTGGGTAGCAGCCCTTCGCGGCGCAGCATGTCGCGCAAGCCATGCAGGGTCGGAAATTCCTGCCGCAGTTCCAGGGCCAAGCGCAGCACGGGCTCGGTGAGGCGCGGGGCCGCGCCGTGCACCGACACCAGCCAGCGGCCGATGCGGTCGTAGAGAAATGCCCCGCGCTTGGCATTGGCCCGGCCGTTGAGATAGGCGCGGGTGCGGGTTTCCAGCTCCAGCATTAGGGACGTGGGGTCGGTTTCGGCCAGCCGCAGCATGGCAATTTCGGTGTGGTAGGGCGGGCTGACTTGCAGCCATTCCAAACCCAATACGAACTCGCGCAGGGCGGGCGGGGCGGCCTCGCGGGCGAGCAGCTCGGCGGCAAAGGCTACGCTGCCGCGCCGGGCATCAGCCGCCGCTGCGGCTTCCCGCACGAAGGCCGTGATGGCAGCCAGCGTCAGCAATGGGCGCAGGCGGCCGAAGTCTTCGAGGCTGTGGTTGGCTAGGGCGCGGTGGCGCAGGGCGGCGCGGTAAAGGTCGGGGGCCTGGGCGGCGGTGAAGTTGCTGAGCACGAAATCAGCGTAGCGGTCGGGCCAAGTAGTGAAGGCCGCGGTGGCAGTGCGCAGCAGAGCCGGGCGGTCGGGCAGAGCAGCGTAGTGGTCGAGTAGCTGCTGGGCCACGGCGGCATCGGTGGGCAGCAGGGCTTCGGCCGCTTCGCGCCAAGCCGCTTCGTCGGGCAGGGTACGGGCGCCTTGCAGGCGCAGGCGGGCCCGGAGTTCGGGGCTGAGCCGGGCTTTTTCGCGAGCGGTGTCCAGTACGGGCGCGGCGGCGGGGTCGGCGGCTAAGGCGAGCAGTAGCGGCAGCCAGCTTGGTTCAAAATCTGCCCATTGGGCGGGCGGATCGGCCATGTGCTGACCCAGCCATTGCAGCGCCGCCCGCAGCTCGGCGGGCGACACCACGGCCCCCAGCAGTACGGCGGGCCAGCCGGCGGTGGCCAGGTCAGCGTGCCACTGGTGCAGCACATCGGTGCCGTAGTCACCAAACGCGCCGTAATCGTCGCTGGCCGGGGCCTCCACCTGGTAGATGGCCGCGCAGGCGGTGGCC
>JANPOR010000240.1:0-7584 GCA_031428075.1 Hymenobacter sp.
GATAATGACGGTTTCGGGCGCCCTGAACGGCAGCCAACAAGTCCCTGCTAATCCTTCCGTCGCTACAGGCACTCTTTCGGGTACCTACGACAAAACGGCCAAGCTGCTCAAATATTCCGTCACGTATTATGGCCTGACACCCACCATCGGGCACTTCCACATCGGGGCACCGGGGGCAAAGGGCCCCGTGGCCGTGCCTTTTGCTTTCAATAACTACACCAACGACGGCTTTGTGTCGCCCATTACTGGCTCCGCCACGCTTACCGCCAAGCAGGATTCTGCCTTGCTGCACAGCGCGTTTTACGCGAACCTGCACAGTGCCACTTACCCCGGGGGCGAAATCCGGGCCGACGTAACGGTCAAGTAGTCATCTGGTTTACAAGCAAAAAAGCCCCCGGCCAGAATCCTGGTCGGGGGCTTTTTTCTGTTTTCATGTCTAGGCCCGCGCCGGCCCCTTCGGGCGGCTGGCCACTCCGCTTGAGAGAACTCTCACGGCCGGCCTTTCCGTGGAACTTTCCGGTTAGCGGCGGCCTTGCTTTATATTGTCTGCTGCCCAGTGTGCGGTACTTTTGACGAGAACTCTGCTTACCCTGTTTGCTCTTCGTGGATACACCCTTTACCCCTGGCCCCGCCTCGCTGTTCCCCGCCGAGCCCCGCGCCTCCGACGCGTCGGAACCCCAGCACCACCTACAATCCGGCGATTCCGTTGACTTTGACCTGGGGGCCTTCTCGCCCGCTGCGGAAGAAGACGCCGAGCTGGCCGCCGGCGACGAGCCGCTGGCCACCCGCCTTGCGGCCGAAAACGAGCCGTTGGCGGCCGCTGAGCCGGAAGCCGAGGAAAATCCCAAATTTGCCCCCGGCGAGGCCATTCACGACGTGGCTACGGTGCGCGGCATGTACCAGAACTATTTCCTGGACTACGCCTCCTACGTGATTCTGGAGCGCGCCGTGCCCGCCATCGAGGATGGGCTAAAGCCCGTGCAGCGCCGCATCCTGCACGCCATGAAGGAAATGGACGACGGCCGTTTCAACAAAGTGGCCAACGTCATTGGCCAGACCATGCAGTACCACCCCCACGGCGACGCCAGTATTGGCGACGCCATGGTGAACCTGGGCCAGAAAGATTTGCTCATCGAAACCCAAGGCAATTGGGGCGATGTGCGCACCGGCGACGGCGCGGCGGCTCCCCGCTACATCGAGGCCCGTCTGAGCAAGTTTGCTCTCGACGTGGTGTTCAACTCCGATACCACCGAGTGGCAGCTCAGCTACGACGGCCGCAAGCGTGAGCCCGTGACGCTGCCCGTGAAGTTCCCGCTGTTGCTGGCCCAGGGCGTCGAAGGCATCGCCGTGGGCCTGAGCACCAAGATTATGCCCCACAATTTCCGCGAGCTGTGCGAGGCGAGCATTGCAGTGCTCAAGGGCAAGGAGACCCAGCTACTGCCGGATTTTTCGACCGGGGGCCTGTGCGATGTGACCCACTACAACTCGGGCATGCGCGGGGCCAAAATCCGCCTGCGTGCCTCGATTGAAAAGGCCGACAAGACGATGCTCGTCATCCGCGACATTCCCTACGGCACCACGACTACGGCCCTGATGGAGAGCATCGTGAAGGCATCGGAGGCAAATAAAATCAAGATCAAGAAGGTTGTCGACAACACCGCCGCGGTGGTGGAAATCCAAGTACACTTGCCCGCTGGCGTGTCGCCCGACATGACGATGGATGCGCTCTATGCCTTCACCGACTGCGAAATTGGCATCTCGCCCAACACCTGCGTCATCATCGACGACAAGCCACGCTTCGTGGGCGTAGAGGACGTGTTGCGCCTAAGCACCCGCGCCACGGTGCGCCTGCTGGAGCGCGAGCTGGAAATTCGCCAGCAGGAGCTGTGGGAGAAGTGGCACAACGCCTCGCTGGAAAAGATTTTTATTGAAAATCGCATTTACCGCCGCATTGAGGAGGCCGAAACCTGGGAGCAAATCCTCGAAACCATCGATGCGGGCCTGAAAAAATATGTGCGCGTGGACGGGGAGAAGCCCAAGGTGAACGACTCGCGCGTCGTGCTGCGCCGCGCCGTGACGGAAGACGACTTGGCGCGCTTGACCGAAATCCGCATCAAGCGCATCAGTAAATTCGACGGCTTCAAGGCCGACGAGTATTTGCAAAAGCTCAGCGACGAGCTGGCCGAAGTGGCCGACCACTTGGCTAACCTTACCCGCTACGCCGTGGCGTACTTCGAGGGCCTCCTGAAAAAATACGGCGCGGGCCGCGAACGCAAAACCCTGCTCCGTACTTTCGATGTGGTTACGGCTCAGAAGGTTGCCGTGGCCAACCAGAAGCTTTACGTGAATCGTCAGGATGGATTTGTGGGCTTCGGGCTGAAGAAAGACGAGTTCGTGTGCGACTGCTCAGACCTAGACGACGTGATTGCCATCAAGCGCGACGGCACATTCGTGGTGACCCGAATTGCGGAGAAAACCTTCGTGGGTAAAGATATTCTGCACGTGGGCGTCTATAATAAAAACGATGACCGGCTGGTGTACAATATGGTGTACGTGGACGGGGCCTCGGGCATCAGCTTCGCCAAGCGCTTCCTCGTGTCGGGCATCACCCGCGACAAGGCCTACGACTTGACTAAGGGCACCAAGGGCACTAAAACGCTCTATCTGACCGCAAATCCTAACTCGGAGAGTGAGATTGTAACCATCCTGCTGTCGGATAAGGCCCCGGCGCGGGTGAAGCAATTCGACTTTGATTTTGCGGAGTTGGCTATCAAGGGCAAAGGCTCGATGGGTAACATCGTGACCAAGCAGCCCATTAAAAAAATTACCCAGAAAAGCTTGGGCGACAGTACGCTGGGCGGGCGTGAAATCTTCTTTGACGCCGTGGTGGGCCGCCTCAATACCGCCGGCCACGGCCGCTACCTGGGGGCCTTCGATACCGACGAAACGGTGCTGGTGGTGTTCCGCAACGGTTCTTACGAGTTGACGGCCCCCGATCCGGCCATCCACTTCGATGTGCCCAACATCGTGCTGCTCCGCAAGTTCGAGCCCGATACGGTGCTGAGCGCGGCGTATGTAGACGGCGACACTAAAGTGCATTACGTCAAACGGTTTCGCATCGAAACGAGCACGTTGGGCAAACCTTTCACGTTTATCTCCGAAGCCAAAGGCTCGAAGCTACTGGTCGTGACGGCCCACCCTGAGCCGCTGGTGGAAGTGAAAATGCAGAGGGACAAGAAGGCCGAGAAGGAAACCGAAAAAATTAGCCTGCACGACTTTATTGACGTGAAAGGGTGGAAAGCGTTGGGCAATAAGCTGAATTACTACAAAATTCACGCCTTGGCCTTGCTCACCGACGAGGGCCCCGAGCCCCAGCGCCGCGAGGCCGCCCGCAAGCGCGGGGCCGGCGTGGCCGATGCCCTGGCCGACGATGCGGCGGTGGCTGTTACGGCCGAGGAGGTGGCGCAGGCCCGGGAGGTGCTGACCGGCCGCACCAAGGTGCAGTTGGGCTTGTTTTAACGGGTACGATGGGGGGCGGTAGGCCAGTTTTTCCGGGCTGGTTGGGGCGGCCCCTACTGTTGGTCAGCTTGTGGGCCGCTGGCGGTACGGCCCTAGCCCAGGCCCCCGCCGTGCCGCCAGCGGCCCCGCCCGTGGTGCTGCCCACCACTGCGGGAGCCGACCGTGTGGAAGACCCGCCAGCAGTGCGCAAAAAGCTGTTCGAGGCTGCCCGCTTCCTCAACCGCTTCAAAGACTCGGAGGCGTTGGCCGTGTACCAAGACGTGCTAAAAGCTAACCCCGCGCACTACTTGGCCTTGTGGCAGGCCGCCGTGCTGAGCGTGAAAATAGGGGCCCGCTACTCCGATGAAACTCGCAAAACCGCCTACTTTGACGCCGCTGTCCGCTACGCCGACCGGGCGCTGGTGTTGCGTCCCGAAGGTGGCGAAAGCAACTACGCCGCTGCCCTGGCCCTGTTCAGCCAAGCCGGCTTGTACCGGTCGGGGAGCCGCCTAGTGGCTTTCCGCGACCTGCGCTCCTATGTGTTCTTGGCCCGTGCCCACCGCCCCGACCTGCCCGAAACCTGGCAGCTGCTGGGGCGTTGGCAGTACCGCGTGGGGCACTACAACGTGCTGGAGCGCCTCTACAGCAAAATTGCACTGGGCGGCGTGCCGCCCGGGGGTAACGTGGATAGCGCCTTCCACAGCCTCGAAACGGCCATCCGGCTGGATTCGTCCCGGGTGTCGTTCTACTACGACCTGGCCCGGATGTACCGCTACCAGGGCCGTCCGCAAAGCGCCCTCGCCTTGCTGCGGAAGGCCATCCGCCTGCCCACTTTCACCAGCGAAGACCTGACCATCAATCGTCTGTGTCAGTTGCAGTTGCTACCCTTGCAGCGAGCCGCCGCCCGACGTGCCCAGCAGCAGGCAGCCCGCACCTCCGGGGGCCCGTCGCTACCGTGAGGGCGCAGCAGGCCGTACTTTTGAGTATGCGTTATTCTGCGCCGTTCGTTTTACTTGTCGCTCTGGTGCTGCCGGCTTGTCGATCAGCCCCCGCTGAGCGACCCGATACGTTCGTCGACTTGGCCACCGTGCAGAGCGGGCCCCGCGTGCAGGCCGACGAGTTGGACGGGGCCCTGCACCAGCAGCCCGGTAACCCGGCGCTGCTCATGCGCCGGGCCGCCCTGCGCCTCGATGCCGGCCAGCCCCGGGCCGCCCTACGCGACGTTTCCACCGCCCTTGAACTATCCAACGGCGGTGCCGACGGTTCGCTGTACTTCTTGCAAGCCCGGGCCCTGCGGATGTTAAGCCGCCTGCCCGAAGCTCTCGCTGCCGCCCGCCAAGCTGGAGAAAACGGATTCACGGGGCCCGAACTGCCGCTGCTGGTGGGCGAAACCAATTTAGCCGCCCGCAATTACCCCGCCGCCCTCGACAACCTCGACCGCGCCCTACGCCTCGACCCCGACCAGCCGGCGGCCCTGTTCTACAAAGGCTTAGCCTACGCCGCCTCGGCCGATACGGCCCAGGCCCTCGACTACCTGCGGGCGGCCCTGGCCCGCGAGCCGCGCCAGCCCGAGGTACTGCATCAGCTGGCGGCCCTCTGTAACGCCCTGCGTGACCCCGATCAAGCTGCCCGTTACGCCGCCCGCGGCCTGCGTCTCGACACTGCTTCTGGGGCCCTGCACTACGACTACGGTCGCCAGTTGGAGTTGCGGGGCCTGCCCGACAGCGCCACTTGGCACTATCGCCGCGCCCTGGCCCTTGACACCACCCAATACCGGGCCGACTACCGCCTGGGCCTGGTCGCGGCCAAAGCGGGCCGCCCCGACCAGGCGGTGCCGCACTTGGCCCGTGCCCTGCGCCGCAACCCCCGCCTGCCCCAGGCCCGGGCCCTGCTCGCCGAGGCCCTTGAAAATCAAGGTCAAGTACTTGGGGCCCTGGTCCAATACCGACGGCTAGTGCTTGAAAATCCTGGTAATACCCGTTGGACTTTCAAGGCTTGGAAGGTGGGCAGCCGGGCCCGCCTACTGTTGCCCGACAGCTTGCGCCCGTCTCCGCTCCACTACCCCCTGCCACCGCGGGCGCGACCCCGGCCGCAGGCCATCGCGCCACTGGTCCCGCTGGGCGGGTTTGCTCCGCATTGAGCGCCGTACTGGCCACTTTTGAGCGCGAAAAATTGTTGGCCCTTCACGGCCGGTGCTAACTTGCGCCACGCTTGGCCTCACCGGCTGGCTTTTTCTTTGTTTATGCTCAACATCACCTTACCCGACGGCTCTCTCCGCGAACTGCCCGATAACGCCACCGGCTACGACCTAGCTGCTTCTATTTCTGAAGGACTGGCCCGCAACGCCTTGGCCGCGAAGGTTAACGGCGAAGTACGCGACCTGCACCGCCCACTGCCCGACAATGCTGCGGTCAGCATTCTCACTTGGAACGACTCCGCCGGCAAGGCCACTTACTGGCATTCCTCGGCCCACTTGATGGCCGAAGCGTTAGAGGCCCTGTACCCTGGCGTGAAGCTTGCCATCGGCCCGGCCATCGAAAACGGCTTTTACTACGACGTTGACCTGGGCGAGGGCCGTACCATCAGCAGCACCGACTTTCCCGAAATTGAGAAGAAGATGGTGGAGCTGGCTAAGAACAAAAGCCAGTACATTCGCCGTGAGGTGCCTAAAGCAGAGGCCCTTGCTTACTTCACCGATAAGCAGGATCCTTATAAGCTGGAACTGATTGATGGGCTTGAAGATGGCCAGATTACTTTTTACACGCAAGGCAATTTCACTGATCTTTGCCGGGGCCCCCACATCCCCGACACCGGCACCATCAAGGCGGCCAAACTCATGAACGTGGCCGGGGCCTACTGGCGCGGCGACGAGAAGAATAAGCAGCTCACCCGCCTCTACGGCATCACTTTCCCCAAGGCCAAGGAGCTAGCTGAATACCTTGAACGCCTCGAAGAAGCCAAGCGCCGCGACCACCGCAAATTAGGCAAAGAGCTGAAGCTGTTCGCTTTCTCGGAGCGGGTGGGGGCGGGCCTGCCACTGTGGTTGCCCAAGGGGACGGCCCTGCGTGAGCGGCTGGAGCAATTCCTGCGCAAGGCTCAGGTGAGAGCTGGTTACCTGCCCGTCGTTACGCCCCACATCGGGGCCAAGGAGTTGTACGTGACCAGTGGCCACTACGAGAAGTACGGGGCTGATTCCTTCCAGCCCATCAAAACCCCCAATCCCGGTGAGGAATTCTTCCTCAAGCCGATGAATTGCCCGCATCACTGCGAAATCTATAAAACCGAGCCCCGTAGCTACCGCGACTTGCCCGTGCGCTACGCCGAGTTTGGCACCGTGTACCGTTATGAGCAGAGCGGTGAACTGCACGGCCTTACGCGCGTGCGCGGGTTCACTCAAGACGATGCTCACATTTTCTGCCGGCCCGACCAAGTTAAAGACGAATTCAAAAAGGTGATTGATTTGGTGCAGTACGTGCTCCGGGCGTTGGATTTTCAGGACTACACAGCCCAGATTTCGCTGCGCGACCCGGATAATAAAACCAAGTACATCGGTTCTGACGAGAACTGGGCCCTGGCCGAAAGCGCTATCCAAGAAGCCGCAGCTGAGAAGGGCCTCAGCACCGTGACAGAGCTGGGGGAAGCCGCTTTTTACGGTCCTAAGCTCGACTTTATGGTGCGCGACGCGCTGGGCCGTCGTTGGCAGTTGGGCACAATTCAGGTAGACTATAACCTGCCCGAACGGTTTGATTTAGAATACGTGGCCCCTGACAACACCAAGCAGCGCCCCGTGATGATTCACCGCGCCCCGTTCGGCTCGTTGGAACGCTTCGTGGCCGTGCTCATCGAGCACTGCGCCGGCAATTTTCCGCTCTGGCTCACCCCCGAACAATTCATCGTGCTGCCGATTTCGGACAAGTTCATTGAGTATGCCCATGAGGTGAAAGCCCAACTCGAAACTGCCGATCTGCGCGGCACCGTTGACGCCCGCGATGAGCGCATCGGCCGCAAAATCCGCGACGCGGAAATGGCCAAAACGCCGTATTTGTTGGTGGTGGGCGAAAAAGAGGCACAGGACGGGGCCGTGAG
>JANPOR010000241.1:0-3803 GCA_031428075.1 Hymenobacter sp.
GCCCTGCTCGTTCTTGGCCCACACCACGGCCACTTGGCACTCGGGCGAGTTCGAAATCCACATTTTGGCCCCGTTCAGCAGGTAATGGTCGCCCATGTCCTTGATGTTGGTGGTCATGCCACCGGGGTTCGAGCCGTGGTCAGGCTCCGTCAGACCGAAGCAGCCGAGCCACTCGCCGCTGGCCAGCTTGGGCAAAAACTTGTGGCGCTGCGCTTCGGAGCCGTAGGCGTAGATGGGAAACATCACCAGCGAGCCCTGCACCGAGGCCGTGGAGCGCATACCGGAGTCGCCGCGCTCAATTTCCTGCATAATGAGGCCATAGCTGATGTAGTCCATCCCGCCGCCGCCGTATTCGGTGGGAATGGTGGGTCCGAAGGCCCCCACGTCGCCGAACTTCTTCACGATTTCCGAGGGAAAGTGCGCGTCCTGGGCCCATTTTTCGATGCTGGGGGAAATTTCTTTTTTTACAAAGTCGCGGATGCTCTGACGCACGAGGATATGCTCCTCGGTAAGCAAGCCGTCGAGGTCGAAGTAATCGGTAAAGCCATTGGCGTTGGTGCTGCCGCCCTGGGCGGTGTAGGCTTTGGTTTCGGGAGAGAGGACATCGGCGATAGAGGACATAGACGGGGCGGGAATTGATTAGGACCGCAAAGGTAACAGCCAAGGCCACTGGACGTTCAACCGAGACCCCGGCTTTCAACAAAAAAGCTTGCGCGGTCCCGTTTTTGCCGTCGGCACTCTGGGCGAGTCTCGGGCCATACTACCAACGTAAATTAATGGAAACCAAGAAATTAGTGAAGGCCTGAGGGTAGTAGTAGCTGTAATATTGCGGTCGGCCACCGCTGATGTAGCCGTAGGTGTAACCGTTGTTTACATACTTGGCCCCGAACACGTTATTGAGCAGGCCGGCAATTTCCACTTCGCGGAAGCTCAATTTTTCGGGGTGCCAGAGGTAGCGCACTCGGGCGTCTTGCACGTAGTAGGGCGCGATGCTGCGCCCCGTGTTGCTGGTGTTATCGAGGTACTGGCGGCCGGCGTAGCGGGCCAGTGCGGCCAGGCGCAGGCCGGGCAGCGGCTCGTACTCCAAGGTGTAGGCGAAGGTGAGATCGGGCGAGAAGGAAATATTGGTTTGCTTGAACGCCGTGCCTCGCTCGCCACCTTTGTCATAGTCGGTCAGGTAGTCGGTATAGTTGTTGATTTTGTTGCGGCTGATGGTAGCCGTTGGGCTGAAGGTAAGGCCCTGGGCAAGCTGAACGGCGGCTTGCAGCTCCACACCGGTGCGGTACGAGTCGCGCACGTTGGCGTGGATCGGGTTGCCCACGTCGTCGAGGTGACCGCTGAGCACCAGTTGGTCGCGGTACAACATCAGGTAGTAATTGGCCGACCACTGGAAGGGCCCCGTGGTGCGACGCAGACCCAGCTCGAAGTTGTTGAGCTTTTCGGCAGTGGGGCGGCGCTCGGCGGGCGTGTCGGTGTAGTCGGTACGGGTGGGCTCGCGCTGAGCCAAGGCGTAGGAAGCGTACGCGGCCAGCCCGTTTTTCACCTGGTAAGTGAGGCCAACCTTAGGATTTAGGAAGTTGAAGTTGATGGTTTGCTGGCTCTTGCCGCCGTTGGCGCTGCCGTCGGGCGCAAACAGCTCGTAGCTGACGTAGCGATACTGCAAATCACCAAAGGCCGACAGCCGCTCGCCCAGGGCCACTACGGCGCGGGCGTAGGTGTTCACGTCGAGCTTGTGGGCGTTGGGCTCTTGGTAGTAGGGCGTACCGGTTTCGGGGATATTGTTGCCGCGTTGGGCCCAGGTCAGCTCGTCGAAGTGCTGGCCGCGGTAACCCACCACGGCCCCGCCCAGCGTGGCCTCGGTAATGCGGCTGGCCGCAGGACGCAGCTGCAAGGCGTAGGTGGCCCCGTAGAGGTCGGTCTTCAACCAGCGGCGGCGGATGACGTCAGTAGTGGTCAGCGTATCGAGGCCCCCACCGGCGCGGGGCTGGTACACGGGCCCCGAAATGCCATACTGGGCAAAGTTCTGGTTGGCTTTGTATTCTTCATAATAGCCACCGCCACGCGTCCAAAAGGGCGTTACGCTCAGGTTAAGATTGGGCGTAAGCTGGCGCGAAACCAGGAACTGGTAGTAGTCCTGCTGGTAGTTGTCGGTTTGGTTTTTATAGGCCGGCTGGTGCTGGCCGTAGTCGGTACCACCCTCGTTATAGCGGCGGTTTTTGGTGAGCAGCGAGTCCGATAACCCGTACCAAGCCTGGTAAGTGGTTTCGTAACCGGTGAGCACTAGGGCTCGCAGCAGAGTTTTGTCGTCGGAATACGTGCCGGCCAAGTACAGCGATTTCAGCCGCGACCAGCCCCGGTCGACGTAGCCTTCGCTCTGCACGCGCGAAGCGCGTGCGTCGACCGTAAAGTGACCGTTGACCAGGCCCGTACCGGCCGCCACGGTGGTTTTCCAGGTACCAAACGAACCGGCCGAGTTATTGATTTCGGCGTAGGCTTTCGGCCGCAGGCCGAGGGTCTCCACGTTCAGGCTAGCCCCGAAGGCCCCGGCGCCGTTGGTGCTGGGCCCTGCCCCGCGCTGCACCTGAATGCTCTGCACCGACGAAGCCAAGTCGGGCAAATCGACAAAAAATACGCCATGGCTCTCGGCTTCGTTCACCGGTACACCGTTAAGCATCACGTTGATACGGGTGCCGTCGGTGCCCCGGATGCGCAGGCCGGTATAGCCCACGCCGGTGCCCGCGTCGGAGGTCGTCACCACAGACGGCGTTTGGTCGAGCAGATAGGGAATATCCTGCCCAAAATTGCGGGCCTGGAGTTGTTCGCGGTTCACGTTCTGGTAAGCTGTGCCTGTGCGCTCGTTGGCGCGGGTGGCCGTTACCACGGCCTCGGGCGTGAGGTTGCGGGCCGTTTGCAGGGCCAGAGGGGGCAGCTGCTGGGGGCCGGGGGCCCCTTGCAGCGGCTGGGCGATGGACTCGAAGCCCACATAGCTGGCCCGCAGCATATGTGGCCCTGCCGGCACGGCCGGCAGCGCAAAGCGGCCCGCGGCGTCGGTAGTGGTCCCCAGGCTGGGCATGTCGGACAGAATGATGGTGGCCCCGGCCAGGGCCGCGCCCCGGGCATCGGTGAGGGAGCCGGACACGGGGCCTTGTGCCCATGCCGGCGCGGTTACCAGCGCCAAAAGCGCCGCCCCCGCGGAGGGTAAAGTTTTCAAAAAACGTTAGGTAAAAAAATGGAACGCGCCAGGGCCCCAGGGGTCGGAGCCAAGGCGGGAACGTCCGCGGATTGTTTATTCCCTTCGCCGGCATTACCCGGTTCAGGTTCGATGGGTATCATCTCAGCCAGCCTCCTTGCGGAAAGTCAGCACCCCTAAACAGACCGCAAAGGTAGGCCCACGCGGGCCACAGCCGCCTCAGCAATTTATTTTTCTGTTTCCACAACCAACTTTTTGCTGAAAATTGTTAATTTAGAGGGCCGGGGCAGCGCAACGCGGAAGCCACTCCGCGCGTTACTACCCTTGCCTATTTTCTCCATTCGTCTGCCATGTACCAGCTTGTCTACGCCATTGCGCTCTGTGCCGTGCTACTGTTTGTACTTACGGTGCCGCGCCGCCGGGTGGGGCCCCCGCCTCCCCCGCCGGACAGCGACGACGACGGCGGCGAACCCCACGACCCGGGCCTGCCCGACCTCGACCTGCCGCCCGGCATTTCGCGCCCCATCAACGATTGGGAGCCCGACTACAACAACCGCCGAGTCGAAATTTGATTGGACCGGCCGTCATTGCCACGTTCCGCTGCGCCCCGCTC
>JANPOR010000242.1:0-10212 GCA_031428075.1 Hymenobacter sp.
ACCTGCTGTCCGTATCGCTGGGCGTACTGGCCTACAGCGCGTGGTCTACCCTGCCTAATGAAGAGAGCATTGCTACGAATGGGCCAAAGGCTAAGGTTCCGGCAACCCCCTTATGGCGCGCCGCCAGAAAAATTAACCTAATAGAAAAACAAAAACACCCCGAACAGTACCACCCACAGCATGTCGATAAAGTGCCAATAGGTACCCAGGGCTCGTAGTTGGCGGCGATGGTAAGGGTTACGGATGAATGTGAGTTGGCGCACGGCGTCGCGGTCGGCGTGGAACACCCGCAGCAGCAAAGCAAGCAAGTACAATATGCCGCCGAGCAAGTGGATCACGTGGAGGGCCGAAATCAGGTAGACATAGGTGCCACTGGCTTCGCCCCGGAACAGCACCCCTTGCTGCATCAACTCGCGCCAGCCCAGCACTTGCAGACCGGCGAAAATGCTGCCCAGCAACAGCGTGGCCAGCAGGCACCGGCCGAGGGTGGCGAGGTCGTCACGGGCATAGAGACGCGGGGCCTGCGCCACGGTGTAGCTGCTGATCAGCAGCACGATGGTGCTAAGTGAAAAATAGCGCGGGAACGGATGCGAGCCGATGGGCGCTGCACTGCCAAGGCGGGCGTGGACGTAGGCCGCCACCAAAATGGCAAACATGATGGCGATGGCCAGCAGCGCTAGGTACAGGACCATAAGCAGCGGCGGCAACCGCTCGATGCGGGTAAAGGCCGACACTGGCGGCCCGGCCCCCACGCGGTTGTTGCGGTCGTTGTCGAAATTCCTCATGAGCGGGGGCGGGCGAAGTGCGGCATCAGCCATCAAACCAAACCAAGCGGCTTTGGTTCTGGCCACGCCTACCGAAAGAACGAGCCCAGCTTACCCAGCACCGCATGGAGCGTGATTTTGGGCCCGGAACGGTTGGGCAAGCCGAAGGTAACGTACGTTTTGCCGGCCACCCGTAAGTCCAGCACCAACCCCAGGCGCCGGCCCAGGTCATGGAGCTGCTGCAGCGGGTCGGGGCCCTTGGGCTTGGACTGGCCCGGCGGGCGCGGGGGCCCCGCCGTTAGCTCGTCGAGCAGCTGCTGGTTGGGTACGTTCAGGATGAGGTACGAGCCAGAGCCAGCCAGCTGCACGGGTTGGCCGTTCCAGGTGAGGACCAACTGGACCTCCACCTCCAAGCCGCTAGCCAAGGGGCTGCGGGGAAGCCGGGTACGTGAAGGTGGGCTGCGGGTGGGCGCTGGGTGCGGGCGGGTCGATGCGCAAGGCCGGTGCGGGCGCAACGGGGCCCTCACCCTTGGTGCGGATACGCAGCGAGCCGTTGAGGCGGTAGGTGCCGGCCGTGCCATTGGGGTTGGGCACTTGCAACTCCACTTGGTCGAAGGCCAGGTTCAGCTCGACGCCGCCGGAGAGCTTGGAAAGCAGCGACGCTGCGGTGTCGGCCCAGGAAGAGGAAGAATCAGACATGGGGTTCCAGATTAACAGTAAGAGGGCACAAAGTAGCGTCTGAGTAGGCAAACGCAAGTGGCTTGGCGGAGTTGTCTGTTTCTAACCGAACCGCCAAAACTGACTATTTTGTAAATTCAGAACTAATGATTTTCCCTGTCTCTGCGTCAAGGGTGCAGCAAAAGCCGTTCCAGGTGGAAACTTGTAAACTTTGACCATCGCCGACAAAGCCGGTAAAGAAATCGTCCGGATGTCGTTCCTCTGCTATCCACAGTCGCCCACCGTTGGCATCATAAGCATATAGATTAGGGGTAGGCTCCTCACGGGCAAACTCCATCCAGTCATAAATAACCAGCAGCATTTCTCCAAATTGAAGCTTTCTAAGCACTTTAAGCTCCATAAGGTCATGCCTTAGTTTAGGCCGAACTTACACCCTCAGGCCGGGAGCTCCAACGATTTCAATTAAAAGCGCGCCTACTACACGGGCGCCGCGTTAGATTCGGGCCCAACCCAGGGCCCCGGCCGGCCCGCGCAGCAAGCTGAACCCGCCCACCTCGGCCAGCACCGCCACCGGTGTGCGGGCCGGCCAGGCAGCCATTGGTGGGGCCGAGGCGGCGGGCTGCGCGGCTACCTCCACCGCCGCAGGCAGCAGCAGCAGGCGCAACGGTGCGGCGGCGGCCGGGCGCACGGCCGCCGCCGCTACGTAGCCCGGCTGGCCGGCGGCGGTGCGCACCCTCAGCAGGGCCCCTTGCTGGCCCAGCACCAGCAGCGGCGTCTGGGCGGGCAAGCGCAAGCCGATCATTTTCGAACCAGCTCCGGCTTTGAGGGCCCCGGCAACGCGCAGGCGCACCCACTCACCGCGCAGGTCGGGGCCGGCGGGCAACGCGGGGGCCGGAACCGCGTGGCGGACGAAAGGCAGCGGGTCGACGGCGCCGCGCCCGGCGCGGTAAATGCCAAAGTGCAGGTGCGGCGCGGTGGTGCGGGCGTTGCCGGTGTTGCCCACCAGACCCAGGGTGTCGCCGGGGCGCACGCGTTGGCCGGGCGCCACCAACTGGCGGTCAAGGTGGGCGTAATAGAGATGCTCGTCGGTGCCATCGGCGGCCAGCCATACCACGTTGCCGCCTAAGCGTGTGTTGTCCAGGCGCGTAACGGTGCCAGCCACTGCCGCCACAGCGGGCGTGCCGCGCGGCGCAAAGATGTCGATGCCCTCGTGACGACGGGCCCCGCCGTCGCGCGCCACGCCCCAAAAGCTACCGATGGCCGCATCGGCGCGCCCCCGCACCGGAAACGTGCCCAAGCTGGGCTCGTGGGTGAGGCGCAGAGTGTAGCGGCCGGCGGCCAGCAGCTCGGGCTGCACGCGCAGCAAGTGCTGGCCGGTGGCGTCGGCGCGATAGCGGAAGTCAAGGGCAGCGGTGTCGGCGCTGGCCAGCGGCGCAGGGGCCCGGCCGGGGCCCACCTCAAACGCATCCACGAACACGCGGGCCGTGGCGCCGGGGGCTAGCTCCAAGCGCACGCGCACCTGCTCGCCAGCCTGCACCGCGAAACGGTAGCCCGCGGCTGTGGGCCGGTCGGGCTGGAAATAGCCGGTTTCGGTGAAGGGCAGCGCCACCACCAGCGAGTCGCGCATGGCGCGGTCGGCGGCGGCCAGCCAAGCCCGGCCGGCGGGGCGCTGGTCGAGGCCGGCCTGGCGCAAGCGGCGGGCGTAGTCATCGTGCGGGGTGCAGGCCTGAAACAGCGCCCGCAAGGTTTGCTGCTTGCTGCAGGCGGCCAGCAGCAGCAAGGCAGGCACAATCAAGCCAAGGGACAACACGCGAAGCCACAGCGGCCGCGGCCGCTGGAGCACTTTCCAATCCATCATAAAAAGCATCCTTCGAAACGCCGCCCGCACCGGGCAAGTTCGCCGGGGCCCACGCTGCCGGCCGCTACCTTTGGGTCCCGCCCATCCGCGCTTTTGTCGTTATGAAAATTGTAGAATGCCCCCGCGACGCCATGCAGGGCCTGCCCGATTTCATCGCCACCGCCACCAAGACCGCCTACCTCAACGCCCTGCTGCGCGTGGGCTTCGACACGCTCGACTTCGGCTCGTTCGTATCGCCCAAGGCCATCCCGCAGCTGCGCGACACGGCCGAGGTGCTGGCCGGCCTCGACTTAAGCCAGACCAAAACCAAGCTGCTAGCCATTGTGGCCAACCGACGCGGGGCCGAAATAGCTGCCCAGCACCTCGAAATCAGCTACTTGGGCTTCCCACTTTCGGTGTCGGAAACCTTTCAGCGCCGCAACACCAACCAGACCCGCACCGAGGCCCTGGTCGACGTAGCCGCCCTGCACGAACTGTGCGAACGAACCGGCAAAACGCTGGTGGTGTACCTATCGATGGGCTTCGGCAACCCCTACGGCGACCCATGGAGCCCGGCACTGGTGGTGGAATTCACGGCGCAGCTGGCGGCGCTGGGCGTGCGCGTGGTGGCCCCGTCCGACACGGTGGGCACGGGCACGGCAGCCACCGTCGGGGCCCTGTTTAGCGAGCTGATCCCGGCTTTTTCGGCCATTGAGTTCGGGGCCCATCTGCATACTACGCCTGCCAGCTGGCGCGCCAACGTGGCCGCTGCCTACCGGGCTGGCTGCCGCCGCTTCGACGGGGCCCTGGGCGGCTACGGCGGCTGCCCCATGGCGGCGGACGAGCTGACGGGAAATGTGGCGACAGAAAATTTGATTGACTACTTCAACGAGCAGAAAGAGCACTTAGGGCTGGATCTGAAAGCGTTGAAAGAGGCTTGGGCG
This sequence comes from Hymenobacter sp., assembly GCA_031428075.1. Classification (GTDB taxonomy): domain Bacteria; phylum Bacteroidota; class Bacteroidia; order Cytophagales; family Hymenobacteraceae; genus Hymenobacter. Next base: position 4,224 of record JANPOR010000242.1, read on the forward strand.
TTGGGGCCGGCCATATTTACGGCTCACTAGGCAAGGCTGGCCAAGTCGGAATTTTACCGTTATATGCAACGAAGCTAAGCCGATGCAGCTCTATCAGTTGAATTCGACTTTTTGCCTTCGACCATGAAAACAACGGCTATTCACTTCCTTTTGAGCACCTTGTTGCTCACGGTTAGCAGCTGCAAGAAAAATCAGGAAGTTAGAGTTACATACGGCTCCTGCGCCCCGCAGAGCCAAACGGTGAAAACGGTAACTGACGCCGAAGGCATCGTCGGTTTTGACGCCACCTCGCAGCAGTACTACATCTCAAAGCACGAGCCAGGCACTTACGATGTGGTAGACGTCGGGGTAGTGTGCAGGGCCCTACCCCAAAACTTGCAAACCACTGGCCTGAAGGTGTTTTTCAGCGGCATTTATAAACAGTACGGCCGGCAGCCTTTCGCACCGGCCGGTTACACTTACAGCGGTTCTCAAGTTGGTGTACTACTCGTCTGGCTCTCCTCTCTTGGAGATGAGTCCGCCCCGCAGGGGTCTCGTGAGCTTCCTCAGCCGCGCCGTGTACACGAACCTGAGAACTGCTCTAATTATTACTTAGAACTGTCCAGGGTAGTGGCCCAATGACCCTTGCGGCCCGACCGAATTCTCTTACTTTTACTTTATGCCCATTTCTGCGCCCATCGTCGATATTTTCGTGCCCTGCTTCGTCGACCAGCTTTACCCGGCCACGGCCCTGAGCATGGTCAAAATTCTGGAGGCCGCGGGCTGCCAAGTAAACTATAACCCCGCTCAAACCTGCTGCGGCCAACCCGCCTATAACGCTGGCCACCTGGGCGCGGCCCGTGCCGTGGCCACCAAATTCGTGGCCGATTTCACGCCCAAGCAAGCACCTGAAGAAACCGGGGTCCGCTACCTCGTCAGTCCCTCGGCTTCGTGCATCGGCATGGTGCGCAACAGCTACTCCGACCTGTTTGCCGGCCAGCCCGAAGCCGCCGCCTGCCGCCCCGTGCAGGACCGCGCCTACGAGCTAACCGAGTTTCTGGTAGATGTACTGGGCGTGGAGGCCGTACCCGGCGCAGCCCTGACCGGCACCTACGCCTACCACGACTCGTGCTCGGCGCTGCGCGAGTGCGGCATCCGCGAAGCCCCGCGCCGGCTACTCGACGGCGTTGCCGGCCTCACGCGCCGCGAAATGGCCGAAACTACTACTTGCTGCGGCTTCGGCGGCACTTTCGCCGTCAAATTCGAAGCCATTTCTGTGGCCATGGCCCAGCAGAAAGTCGAACATGCCCTCGATACCGGCGCTGACTTTATCATCAGCACCGACGTGAGCTGCCTCATGCACCTGGAAGCCTACATCAAAAAAGAAAAGTTGCCGCTGCGCTGCCTGCACATTGCCGATGTGCTGGCCAGCGGCTGGTAGATAGCGCCTTACAGCAATTTCTGAATGCGGTCTTGCAGCCCGGGCGTGGCCTCCACCAGGGGCAGGCGCACGGCCGGTTCGCACACGCCCAGGGCGGCCAGGGCGGCCTTCACCCCCACGGGGTTGCTCTCCTCATACATAAGCGGGTTGAGAGGCAATAGCTCGAAGAGCAGGCGGCGGGCCTGGGCAAAATCGCCGGCCAGGGCGGCGCGGGTCATGTCAGAAAACCGGTGCGGCAACGCGTTGGCCAGCACCGAGATGGCCCCCACGGCCCCAGCGGAGGCGATGAGCGCCAGCGTCATCATATCGTCGCCGCTCAGCAGCACGAAGCCGGCCGGCTTCAGGGCCCCGATGGCCAGGCACTGCTCCAGGTTACCGCTGGCCTCCTTGATGCCCACAATGTTGGGGTGGCGGGCCAGACGCAGGGTGGTGTCGACGCTGAGGTTGGAAGCCGTGCGGCCGGGGACGTTATAAAGCACCAGCGGCACAGGGCTCGCGTCAGCCAAATGTTGGTAGTGGGCCACGAGGCCGGCCTGGCTGGGCTTGTTATAGGCGGGGCTCGCCGAAAGCACGGCCGCCACGCCTTGCAAATCAACGGTGTGGAACTGCTCAACGGCGGCGGCCGTGTCGTTGCCACCGATGCCGTACACCAAGGGCACGCGGCCCGCCACGTGGGCCTTCGCCGTGCGCAAGAGCTCGGCCCGCTCGGCGGCTCCCACCGTGGGCGACTCGCCGGTGGTGCCGTTGACCACGAGGTACTCGACGCCCCCGTCAAGGCAATGGTCGAGCAGGCGGTACCAGGCGGCATAGTCGACCGATAAATCAGCAGCAAAAGGCGTAACCAGCGCCACGCCGGTGCCGTGTAAAATGTCCATGGAAGGGCAAAAATGAGGTAGCTTTGTGGGCAAAAATACAAGTCTTTTACGCCTTGCGCCCATTTACTTGCACACTCTCTTGAACCATTCCACTTCCTTCCTGCTGCTCACCTTGGCCCTGGCCTCGGCCTGCGAATCGAAAACCGCCACCACCGGCGAGGCCAATGTAGCCGCCAAAACGGCCACCGCTTCGGCCATAAATGCTGCTTCCACCGACCCGGCCGACGCCCCCACCTCCGGCACGGCCGCCACTGCTACCGACGAAGCCAACGCCGTCCCGGCCCCCGCACCCAGTGCCATTCCCGCGGCCAAAGCCGCCGACGCGGCCGCCATTTACGCCCGGCCGCAGGTGCCCATCCTGTGCTACCATCAGATCCGGGACTGGACCGCCCGCGATTCGAAAGGTGCTAAGGACTACATCGTTCCCATTGCTGCTTTCAAAGCCCACATCAAGATGCTAGCCGACTCGGGCTACCACTCCATCCTGCCCGACCAGCTCTACGCCTACATGACCACGGGGGCCAAGCTGCCAAGCAAACCGATGATGCTCACCTTTGACGATACCGACCTCGACCAATTTACCATTGCCCGCCCCGAGCTGGCGAAGTACGGCTTCAAGGCCATGTACTTCGTGATGACTGTGAGCCTGGGCCGCCCCCACTACATGAGCAAGGCGCAGGTGAAACAGCTGTCCGACGAGGGCAACATCATCGGCTCGCACACCTGGGACCACCACAACGTGAAGAAATACCAGGGCCAGGATTGGGTGACGCAGATCGAGAAGCCCACCAAAACCTTGGGAGACATCACGGGTAAGAAAATCAACTACTTCGCTTATCCTTTCGGCCTCTGGAACGAGCAGGCCTTCCCCGAGCTGAAGAAACGCGGCTTCGTGGCCGCCTTCAGTTTGGCCGAAAAGCGCGACCAGCAAGACCCGCTGTTCACCATTCGGCGCATCATCGCCAGCGGGTACTGGTCGCCGCGTACTTTACGTAACAACATCGTACAGAGCTTCTAACCCGGTGGCCACGCGGCCTTTTGGTATGCTGAAGCAGTAACGACGAACGAAGGAGGCCAGCTGCTAAATAGTAGCAGCTGGCCTCCTTCGTTCGTCGTTGCGAATCTACTCTTGTACAATTACAGCTTCTGGCGCGGCTGCACTCTTTTTCACTTGGGCAGCGATGGTTTTAGTGTTATCCCCGCCAAGGCCCTGGCTTCGTGCTTAGCAGCCGTTTCATCGGGGCCAACCCAACCGGCACTTTTTTGCAAGCTAGAGGGGCCCGGGCCGAACCTTGGCCGGGGCCGCCCCCAATAGCCGGGGCCTACGGGCGGTTACCCAAGCCATCAGCGGGTCCGAAGGAACCGATGCGTTTGCATCAAATATAATGGCCTTAATTTCAGGGCATTGCCGCACCCATTTGCGTACCTCCTCTATCATTGGCACAGTGGATGCTTTTGATATGATTAGCAGTACCGGTTTGCTGTGCAGCTCCATCAGCCTTGCTTGCTGACGGCGGAAGGCGGCGTAAAAAGCCGCGGGGTTGGCCAACGCCGCCGGTTGGGCACAGTCTACTGCTACCCAATGCACATACTCCGGGCCGGGGAAGTAGCTAGCTACCGAATCGGCGTAGGGCGGAGACCATACCCAGCCATCGGTTGCATAACCAGTGGCGCGCGTGCGCGTTACCAGTTGGCGCCAAGCATCGCGGTACGCCGAAGCGGTGGGGGCCGTCAGCAGCGGCCGCATGAGCAGCGTGCCCTTGACCATGTTGCGCCGTTCGGTCCGCAGATCTTGGCTCGATACACCGTTGGCCTGGATGGAGGTCACGGGCCATGTCAGCATCGGCAAAGCGTGCCGTTGGCCCAACGCCCGGCGGTCGGCCGCCCGCAGGTAAGGCATAGGGCCCCCGGTCAGGTTCAGGGCAATTATATCCGGTGAGTCAGCATTTTCCGCAGAGGCAAAGCTTGGGCTGACGGTGCCAGGCCGGAGCACTACCCCCAGGCGCAGGCCCGCCCCAACATAGCGCTGCCATTGCTGCATGGTGCTGGGGACAGGCTGGTGGGCCCAGTACGCGGTGCTAGCTAAGGCGCTGAACAAGGCTAGCCCACTAGCCACGCACACCGCGGCTTGGCGCATGCCCGATACCACGGATTGCTTGGCGGCCTCGGCCCAGCGGGCCAGGGCAAGCAAGCCCTGCCGTACGGGGGCCCACCCAGCCAAGGCGCGGAAAAAGCTGTTCACCGCTTGGTGCTGGGCCATCAACACGGCAGCGAGCAGGATGGCCGCGTTCCAGAGCGCGAGCATGGCCGTGAAGGAAGTGTACCGGTCGTTTACCTGCCAGAACTTGTAGCCGCCCACGGCGCCGCAAGTCAGAGCCAGCACGATGTTGGGCAGGCAAAGCACCCACTCGTTGCGTAACTCGCCTTCTTTGGGCGTCGGCAAGTAAGGGACGCGTTTGTTTCCCAAAGCGTATACCAATCCCAGGGTATAGACCCACCAGGTACTCAGCCGCAGCAGGCCTCCGGCGAGGTGCAGCCCCGCCTCGTGGGGCTCGCGCAGCCAGCGCTGGGCACACACCCGAATCAGAAGCGAGAAAGCCACCACTGGGCCCAGGTGAATGATAAACTGGCCCATCGAGACGTGCCACGGCACTTCCCCCATCGCCAGGGCCAGGGTGGGCACGCTAAAATCAATGAGGGAAACCACGCCCGACATAAAGTAGAGGGGTAGCGTGAGGTAATGCAGCCGCTGGCGCCAGGTAAAGCTCTTGAATAAGCGTGGGTACACGCGCAGCAGCAAATCAAAAGCGCCGCGGGACCACTTGAGCTGCTGGGCGTAAAAGCCCGACAAGGTGGCTGGCACGAGGCCGCGGCTCACCACGACGGGGGCGTAGACGGATTTCCAGCCGGCCGCGTGCAGGCGCATGGCCGTGTGCATGTCCTCGGTCAGGCCCGCCGCGTGCCCGCCGATGCCGTCGAGGGCGGCGCGGCGGAAAGTGCAGTTGGCCCCGATGGCCTGCACCGTGTTATAGGCGTTCATGCCCATCATCAGCGGGCCGTAAAAATGGTAGGTCTGCTCGGCCGCCCCCTGGGCTACCAGGCTTTCGCGCTGGTTGCCGTACGCCTGCACCACTTGCACGTAGCCCACGGACGAATCTTCGAAATAGGGCAGCACCCGGTCCAAGAAGTCAGGGGTGGGTACGTGGTCGGGATCCAGCACCACGCATATTTCGCCGGAGGCCTGGCGCAAGGCGTTATTGATGTTGCCGGCCTTGGCATCTTTCTTCCCCACGCGCGTGACGTGGACCACGCCCAGCCGGGCACACTCGGCCCGCAGGTACGGGTCGTCGCCTTCGTCGCAGAGGTAACTGGTGTGCGGGTAGCTAATGTCCTGCATGGCGCGCAGGGTGCGCACGATCATAGCATACGGCTCGCCTGGGCAGGCCGTGGTCAATACGTCGACGCGGCGCAGGGCGCCAGCGGCACCCTGTGGTACCACCGGCACCTTCACGTTCACGTAATGGTACCATTCGTGAACCATGCGCAGTAGCTTAAAGCCTAGCGCAATGGTTAGCAACCAAAACAAAGGAGCATAGCCAATGGGATCGGCCTGGACGAACCACCATAGGAACGCGACGAGAAAACCACAGCCAAAAGCCACTAGCACACGCATCGACCCCACCCCTGCGGCCAG
>JANPOR010000243.1:0-8617 GCA_031428075.1 Hymenobacter sp.
CATCGTCACGGTCACGCCCGCTGCCTACACCGGTCCCTCGTACGCGCTGACCGTCAATAGCGCGAGCGCGGGCACCGTCACCATTCAGGCGGTGGTCACCAAAGGCACCTGCACCGTGGCTACCATCCAGCGGCAGGTAACGCTGGGGCCGCAGTTTCGGCTCCTTGCCGACCGCACCCAGCTCTGCACGGTTTACTTAACCGTTGTAGCACCTGGCTACGATAACTTGGTGCTTACCGCCAACTTCGACGGCGGCCAACCGGTAGTTGACGGGAGTAGAATACCGGTCCAGTACGAAAACCGGCAAGTAGTAACAAGCCTCACGGGCAGGAACACCTGCACCGGACAAAGCAGCACATTTAACGCGACGTACACCCTGCCAACATCGGCGAACTGCGCGCTACGTGTAATTTCTGCTTCTACCGCTGCCGCTGCCCCGACAACCAAAATGTTTCCCAACCCGGCTGGCAATTACGTCGACGTTCATGTTGACCGTGCGGTGGCAGAAGACGCACTCCTTGCGGCCGCTACTTCAAGTACCGCCTTCACGGTGCGCATCTACGACACCTACGGGCAGCTCCGGCAAGAGCAACAAAGCCAGAGCCGCCCCGATTTGCGTCTGAGCACGGCGGCCTTGCCTGCTGGGCTATACGTCGTCACCATCCTGCGCGATGGGCGCGTACTCGCCCACCAACAGCTTCAGATTGCACGATAGTAAACCGAATTAAACCCGAAGGCCAGCAGCTCAAAGGAGTTGCTGGCCTTTTTTATGCGCTTGGGACGTGCTGCGCCAGTGCAATAAATTAATTATTCATTGTCCTACAGTGCCGCCAACTCCTCGCCAAAGCCACCGCTGAGGATGGGGAAGCGCAGCCACGAGCGCGGGTCTACGTTGTAGTCGTCGAGGTGGAAGCTGGGAGCGTACCGCTCGCGTTTCCACTGGTTGCGGCTCCACAGGGTGTAGAAGCGCCGCACGTAGGTGCGCAGCTGCTCGGCGTCGAGGGTAGGAGTTTCGGCCACCAGTTGGGCGAGCACGGCGGCGGGCGCTAGCCGCTCGTAGAATGCCAGCCGCTCGATGCGGTTGAGCAGCGGGTAGGGCATAAGGTCGCGCTCGTCGGTTTGGTTGTCGGCCAGCGGGCGCAGCTCGGCGGTGGGCTGCAGGGCGTTGACGTGGCGCAGGGCCCCGTAGCCCAGCTCGGTTTCGGCCCAGCGCAGCCACTTTTTCACAAAATCTTTGTCGACGCCCGCGATAGGCGAGATGCTGCCGGCCGTGTCGCCGTCCATCGTGCAGTAGCCCACGCTGGCCTCCGAGCGGTTGGACGTGGTAATGAGCAGGCAGTTCTGCACGTTGGCCAGCAGCCAGATGGCGGGGGCCCGCACCCGCGCCTGGATGTTTTGCAGGGCCAGGTCGTCGGTTTCCCAGGTTAGCTCGCGCTGCAGGGCCCCGGAGATTTTGCCCACGTAGCCGGTAACTTCCTCATCGATGGTCCAATTGAAGAACCGAGCCCCAAGGCTGTCGGCCAACTCCTTAGCCGAGTTGAACGTGTCGTCCGAAGAGTTCACCGTGCCTTGATAAGCGCACGTCAGCAGGGCGTTGACGAGCTGCTGGTTGTCGCTCAGTTCCGACGGAGCGGGGGCCCCTTGCGTAGCGGGGGTATCCTGAAGCGTCTGCGCGGCGGCCCCACCAGCCCCTTGCTGCACGGCCACCGGCGCCTCGGCAAAGCAGCCGCTGCGGCGCTTAAACTCGTCCAAGCCCAGCTCGGCCACGCCCAGGCGCACCATTTCGGCCACGCCCACGGCACAGAAGCAGGAATCGGCCCCGCCGCTCAGGCTCAGCACGAAGCCGCGGCTGCGCGCTTTGCGCAGGTAGTCGAACAGCGCTAGGCTCATGGCTTGGTTCAACTCTTTATACTCGTCGGGCGCGGGCAGCGGCACCAGCTCGGCGGCCGAAGGCAGGTCGTGGTCGAAATCCACGTCCACCCATTCCATGTCCACTTCCTTGAAGCTCAGCAACTGGTTGCGCTTGAGCAAGTGTCCGTTGCGGGCCACCAATATTTCACCGTCGTAGATGATGCGCCCCGCTTCGTTGCCCAGCAGGTTGGCGTAAAGGTAGGTACAGTGGAAATTGCGCGAACCGTTGAGCACCAGCTGGTAGCGCACGTCGGTTTTGCTCATGGCGAAGTGGCTGGCCGACGGATTCACGATCAAATCGACCTTGCCGCGCAGGCGGCAGGCCGGCCGCACGTCGTCGGCACGCCAGGCATCCTCGCAAATCTCGAAGCCGAATTTTACCCCGCGGTGCTCGAAGGTGAGGTCGCCCAGCGGCCAGGTTTCGGCGCCGAGCGTTACCGTCGTTGTTTCGCCCGCCGCCCACGGCACGAAGAAGCGTGGCTCGTAATGCACCCCATCATTAGCCAGAAACTGCTTGGCCGCGAAGCCCAGCACCTGGCCGTCGCGCAGCACCGCCGCCGGGGTGTAGGTGCGGTGCTGCAGGCGCACGGGCAGGCCCACGCACACGCAAATGCCGTCCGTCCAGGGCCGGATGTCCTGCAAGCGCGCCAGGGCTTCCGCCGGCAGCCAGTCGCTCAGAAACAAGTCTTCGCAGCCGTAGCCGGTCAGGCACAGCTCGGGCAAACACAGCAGCTCCACGCCCGCTGCTTTGGCCTGCTCGATGGCCGTACGGATAGTACGCAGGTTGTTTTCCCAGTCGAACGGGATTTGGTTGAGGGCGGCGCCGGCGACACGCATGGGGGGTTCGGATGGATTCTGGCAGTAAGTTTAAAAGCGCAAGTACCTACTTAAACTTTTTGCAATCATGAAAAAACACTTGCTGCTCACCGCTTCGGTGTGGTTGGCTGGCTTCGTTGCCTCAGCCGCCCAAGCCTACCACGATTAGGTCAGGAGCAGCGCAGTCTTCGAACGAGCGGCGGCTGGCCTGGAACCGGCTGAATTGCTGCGCAGTTGTTCATTTAAGATCAGCAAAGTCACCCGCAACCGACATGAACCAGCCGTGCGCGATTCGCTACTGGTAGTCACGACCGCAGCTAACCACTTGGAGCTACTCAAAAACCGCTACAATGCTTTTTTGATTAAAACGGACCTCACTTCTACCAAAATAAGTTTTGGGCCAAGCCTTCGTATCGGGGCTAGCCAGGCGGCTTTTTGCAAAGCTTATGGCCTCAAACCAAACTGTCGGCCCTACGAAATAACCGATGCCCCCGAAGAAGCAGTACAACTGCGCTTCAGCTTTGCCGGTGGTAAATTACAGGAAGTCAGTTACCGCTTGTTACGTCCGTTCGGCGACATTGATTAATAATGGCTACGCCACTCCCAGCGCCGCCAGGGCCCGCTCGGCGGCCAGCTGCTCTGCCTGCTTCTTGCTCAGGCCCATGCCGGTGGCTACCACTTCCTCGTCGAGCACCACCGTGGCCGTAAATTCAATGGTGCCGCCCGGCCGGACCTCGCCGTTGAGGTCATAGCGTAGGGTTTTGCCTTGGCGCTGGGCCCACTCCACCAGCTTGCTCTTGAAATTAGCCGTGGTGGTGGTGAGCGTGTGCACATCCACAAAGCCCTTGACGAGGCGGGTGAGGATGAACTTGCGGGCCGCTTTATAGCCCAAATCGAGGTACACGGCCCCCACCAGCGCCTCCAGCGCGTTGCCGTTCACGGAGCGCGAGCGGGCCCCACGGCCTTGGGCGGCGTCGAGCTGCACCAGCTTGTTGAGGCCCAGCTTGAAGGCAATATTGTTAAGGCTCTCGCGGTTGACGATGCGCGAGCGCACCTCCGTCAGAAAGCCTTCCTGCTCGTAAGGGTATTTTTTGAACAGGTACTCGGCCACGACGGCCCCCAAGATGGCGTCGCCCAGAAACTCCAGCCGCTCGTTAGTCTGGTGACGGCCCATTTCCGGCTGCTGCCGCACCGCCGACGAGTGCGTAAACGCCAGCTGGTAGAGCCGGGTGTTGTCGGGGTGTTGGCCGGTAATCGTGTTCACGGCCTTGCGAAAGGACTTATCGGAACCAAGCAGCCGCGAAACGAAACCTAACAAGGCGGGGACAAAATTACAGCTTGCGAAAAATTACCGACGTATTGTGGCCCCCGAAACCAAAGGTATTGCTCATGGCCACGTTCACTTCACGGGCCTGGGCCACATTAGGGGTGAAGTTCAGGGCCTGGTTGATGTCCGGGTCGGGCGTGTGCAAGTTGATTGTGGGGGGCACCAGTCCGTACTGAATGGCGAGGATGGAGGCCACCGCCTCGATGCCGCCGGCCCCCCCCAGCAAGTGCCCCGTCATGCTCTTAGTGGAGGAGATGTTGAGGCTTTTGGCGTGTTCCCCGAACACGGTTTCGATGGCCTTGATTTCGGCCCCGTCGCCGAGCGGCGTGCTCGTGCCGTGGGTGTTGATGTAGTCCACGTCTTCGGGCCCGATGCCGGCGTCGCGCAAGGCGTTGCGCATTACCAGCACCACCCCGGAGCCCGAGGGGTCGGGCGCGGTGATGTGGTAGGCATCCGACGACATGCCGCCGCCGATGACTTCGGCGTACATTTTGGCGCCCCGCGCCTTAGCATGCTCGTATTCTTCCAGCACCAGGGCCCCCGCGCCTTCGCCTAGCACAAAGCCGTCGCGGTCTTTGTCGTAGGGCCGCGAGGCGGTGGCCGGATCGTCGTTGCGCTCGCTCATGGCCTTGAGGGCGTTGAAGCCGCCCACGCCCGACTCGGTAATGGCCGCTTCGGAGCCGCCCGTCACGATGGCGTCGGCCAAGCCCAGGCGGATGTTGTTAAAGGCGGCAATCAGCGCGTCGTTCGACGAAGCGCAGGCCGAGGTGGTGACGAAGTTGGGGCCCCGGAAGCCGTTTTTGATGGAGATGTTGCCCGATGAGGAGTCGGCAATCATGCGCGGGATAAAGAAGGGCGAATAGCGCGGCGTGCCGTCACCGCGCTCAAACTGAAAGCATTCCTCCTGCAACGAGCGCAGCCCACCGATGCCCGAGCCCCAAATCACGCCCACCCGGTCTTTGTCCACGCCGCCATTTTTGGCTAGTAGACCAGCGTCGGCAATGGCTTCGTCGGAAGCAATCACGGCAAATTGCGTGAACAGGTCCATCTTGCGGCCTTCCTTGCGGTCAAAGTACGCGTCGGGGTTGTAGTCCTTCACTTCGCAGGCAAAGCGCGTTTTGAACTTGGTGGCGGGGAAGCGGGTAATGGGCGCAGCGCCGCTCACGCCGTTTTTCAGGCCCTCCCAATAAGCCGGGGCGGTGCTGCCAATCGGCGTGATGGCCCCAAGGCCGGTAACGACAACGCGTCGGATAGACGACATAAGCAAGCGCCAGCGGCGCAAAAAAGGGGCAGACTAAAACCACGAAACCGGCCGGCGGCGAGCCGGCCGGTCATGGCAAAATATGAAGGCGTAAAGACTACTTGGCGTGCTCTTCGAGGTAGCTGACGGCTTGGCCCACGGTCTGGATGTTCTCGGCTTGGTCGTCGGGAATGCTCACATTGAACTCCTTTTCGAACTCCATGATCAGCTCAACCGTATCGAGCGAGTCGGCGCCCAGGTCATTGGTAAAGCTGGCTTCGGGAGTTACTTCTGAGGCTTCAACGCCAAGCTTATCGATAATGATGGCCTTTACTTTTTCTGCGATTTCCGACATTTCCGTGGGGTTTAAGGAAGATTGTGGCGCAAAGTAACGAGAGATTTTCTAACCGCGCCAGGTATTAAGCTCCGGAACGCGGGTGTAAGATTGTGGCCCCGGCCTGCGTTTGACGGGCCAATCGCCCGTAGCTTTGCCCTGGTCGCCACGCCCGGCCGCCGCCCGCTACCGTGACGAAGACTTTTACCCTGGACGTGGAGCTGGCCTGTGATTTCGACTTGTTCGGACTCGTGTCGAGCGCCCGCGATTATTCGCTGGCCTGGACCCTCAACCGCGCCCTGCGCCTGCGCCTGCGCCGGCAGCCTGACCTTCCACTAGCGTTGGTCGGGCGCGAGCAGCTTGTTTTTAGTCACTATCTGCACGCTACCGAGGGGCTTATGCTGCGCTTGTTCCGCAACCGCGCCCTCGCGCCTTCGGCGCTGCCCAAGCCCTTTCTAGCGCCCGACGTGAAAGAATACGATTACCTGCTAGCCGTGAGCAACGGCGGCGAGGAACTGACCGGCCAAGCCCTGGTGGGCCGCCTTACAGCCCTCGACGCAGTGCAGTACGCCGCCCAATTCGACCCCAATACCCTTCAGTACAAAGAAAACCTGATTTTGTAGGGCCCCGGATCCCTTTTCGTGTCGTTCCCACACAGGCCCGTAAACTTGCAGCCTGAACCCTTCCCCTTTTCATGGAAAACCGTCCCAGTTTCAATAAGACCAAAATAGTGGCCACCGTAGGCCCTGCTTCCAACACCTACGAGCGCCTCGGCACCCTCATCCGCGAGGGCGTGGACGTGTTCCGGCTCAACTTCTCGCACGGCTCTTACGAGGACCACCTGTCGGTCATCAACACGGTGCGGCGCCTCAACAAGGACCTGCGCACCAACGTAGGGCTACTACAAGACTTGCAGGGCCCCAAGATTCGCCTCGGCGACGTGGAGGGCGGTGGCGTAGAGATTTCGCGCGGCGACAAAATCAAGCTCGTGTGCGGCGAAAAGGAAATTAGCACTGCCACGCGCCTGAGCACGATTTATATGGGCCTAGCGCGCGACGTGAAGCCCGGCGACATGATTCTCATCGACGACGGCAAGATTGAACTGAAGGTGCTGGCCACCGACCGCAAAACCGAGGTGGACGTGGAAGTGGTGTATGGCGGGCTGGTGAAGCCCCGCAAAGGCATCAACCTGCCCGATTCCAAGGTATCGGCCCCGAGCATGACGGAAAAAGACATCGAAGACCTCAAGTTCGGCCTGGAGCACGACGTGGACTGGATTGCCCTGAGCTTCGCGCGCCGCGCCGATGACATTCGCTTCATCAAGCAACTCATCGCCGAGGGCGGCAAAACCACCCGCGTGGTGGCCAAGATTGAAACCCCCGAGGGCTTGGAAAACCTCGACGAAATCATCGCTATTACCGACGCCGTGATGGTGGCCCGCGGCGACCTCGGCGTGGAGGTAAAGATGGAAGAAGTGCCGATGGCCCAGAAGATGATCATTGAAAAATGCAACGCGGCCGGCAAGCCCGTTATCGTGGCCACCCAGATGATGGAGAGCATGATTACGGCCCCGCGGCCCACCCGCGCCGAAACCAGTGACGTGGCTAACGCCGTACTCGACGGGGCCGACGCGGTGATGCTGTCGGCCGAAACCGCCGTGGGGGCCTATCCCGCCGAGGTTGTCCGCTCGATGGTGGGCACTATACTGAGCGTGGAAACCCAAAGCCCACGCCTGTTCAACCACTGGCACCCCATTGACCCCGCGGCTTCTTCCTTCATGGCCGACAGCGTGTTGTCGGCGGCCTGCCACTTATCCAAGAACACGGGGGCCCGGGCCATCACCGGCCTTACGCACAACGGCTACACGGCTTTTCAGATTGCCAAGCACCGCCCCAAGGCCAACATCTTCATTTTCACCGATAACCGCGCCTTGCTCACGGCCCTTAGCCTGGTCTGGGGCGTGCGCGGCTTCTACTACGACCGCTTCATCAGCACCGACAGCACGGTGGCCGATATCCGCTACGTCCTCACCACCACCGGCCACTTGGAGGCCGGCGACGTGTTCATCACCACCGGCTCGATGCCGATGCAGGAGAAAGGCAGAGCCAACATGGTGAAAGTGAGCGTAGCTTAAGCACTAATTTTCGCGGATTACTCGTGACTTTGCTGATTGCCAGCGGGACGCGGGCCGGCTTCTATCTCCCATACGAAAGAGCCCCGGCTGCAACCAGCCGGGGCTCTTTCGTGAGATTTTTTGCTGGTTATTCTTTGACGATACGCTGAGCAACCGGGGCCGCACCGGACGCTTCGAGCTGCACCAGGTACAGGCCGGCGGGCTGCCCGGGCAGCGGCACGGCGACGCGGGCTTGGCCGGGCGCCAGCGCGGTTTCCCACACGGTGTGGCCCAGTGCGTCGCGCAAGGTTAGGCGGGCACCAGTGTGGGCCGGGGCCCCTAGGAACCACGGTGGCGACCGCGCCAGCCGGGTTGGGAAACACTACAAATACCGCCGCGGCTTGGGCGGCGCGGGCCGGCAGCAAGGTTGCGTAGTGGGCCGCCGGACCGCAGGTGAGGGGCCTGCCCGCACCCCGGCGGAAGTATTCCAGCGCGGTGTCGTAGTCCAGCACGGCCCCCAGGCCCGGTGCGAAGGCCTGCATCTCGCCCAGCAAGTCGATGCCCAGCCGGTAAACGCCGGGATTGCCTGCGTCGGGGTACAGCCGCACGGCCTGCAGCGTCAGCCCGGTGCCAGCAGCGCAGGCAGGGCTCCCGCTGCCTGCCCGCAACCGGCTGGTCAGCAGCCAGTCCAGGCTGGGGGTGGCATACGGCTGGTACTCGCCCGAGAGCAGCGGCAGGGCCTTGTACTGCCGCGAGCGGCCCGTGCGTAGCGCCACCGCCAGCCGCCCACGCCGCGCCGGCAGCAGCGCAGTGCCGGCTGGGGTGCCGCAGCCCGGCGCACCAAACGTTTGCCGCTGCTGCTGTTCCTGAAAAGTG
>JANPOR010000244.1:0-8866 GCA_031428075.1 Hymenobacter sp.
AAATCCGGAAACTCGTGGCGGGTGATGGCAACCCCGATGATCACGGAAGTGATCGTTTTCGTCACCGACTGCAGGGTGTGCAGGTCCGTCCCGTGATAGTAGGGATGCCACCACGGATTGAAATAGTTGTAGGGCCCCCCGGGGTTGCTGCTGTTCAAGGCGCTTTTCGTGGAGACTTCTTTTTTATAGATTTCCGCGTAGTTGTGGCGGTACGATTTCTCGTAACCAACCTTCCCATGCCGGATGACCAGCAGGCCATCGATGTGCCCGTATTTTCCGCTGGCCAGTTCCCGGTCCAAAGAAGTCAACGAATCCTTGTTCAAGCCCAGACGACTGGGATAGGCGACCTCCCACTGCTTGGTCGGCCAAGGGGTTTGGCCAAAAGCGGAAGGCACAATCAGAAGCGCCACCAAAAAGGCAATTATCGATTTCATGCACGCATTCATATAGTTGGGCTTTAGAAAGTCCCGTGGGCGGCGAACGTAGCCGGGGCTGTGAAGCAGCCCGAGGGGGGGGCTCCTGCCTGTTTTACAAGATATGACAAAGCATTGTTTACTGGAGGCTTCGGTGCCAAACCGGCTCCGCGCTTCTGTCCGGCGATTTAGCCCCGGGGTTCGAAACTGGCCATTTATTTGGGGCATTATTAGCCCAGACCGAAGCCCTGGCGCTCAAGCGCTTGGCAAAATCCGTTTTAGAGCCTGTTAAAAATCAGATTGATCCTATGTATCGGGATGCCACACAGCTGCTTTCAAGGGATTTTTGCCTCGGCAGCTTTGGAGAGGCATGCTTTTAAAGGAACATTTTTGGCCATCTTTTATGCCGCAAATAGTAGAAAATGCTAATTTTTAACAGGCTCTAAGAGTGGCGTAATATCAGTACCAGCCTGACTACCGCACAAACGCCGCCACCAGCTTATTAAACTCCGGCGCCTGCTCATAGTGCGCGAAGTGGCCGGCTTCGCGCATTAGCACTTGCTGGGCATGGGGCAGGCGGGCCACGCCGGCTGCCGCTACCTGAGCCGTGGTGAGTTGCGGGTGCAGCGCCCGGTTGGGAATCAGGAAATCCTCGGCGCCAAAGACGACTAGCGTGGGCTGCTGCACCTGCGGCAGGCGGTCGAAAATGGGGCCGTCGAGCATGCCCGACATGCTGTTAACCACCGTGAGAGCGTAGAGACCGAAGTCATCGCACTGCATCATGCGCAGGCGCTCGGCAATCCAGAGGTCCACGGCCGGGGGCATGCGGTAGAAATTGTATTTATGGTTGGTGCGTACCTGCGCCACGGGCGTGTTCTGAATGGATGGAACCGTGTAGAAATTGCGCAGCTGAAGTTTTTCGAGCTCCGTAAAGGTTTCGAAGCCGGCCGGCGAGGCGAGGACTAGCTTTTGTATTTCGCCGGGGTATTTCAGGGCCAGGGTCACCGCTATTTGGCCGCCCATACTGTGGCCCACCAGCGTCACATTTTTCAGGTGCAAGCGCTGGATAAACAGGTGGATAACCTCGGCGTAGAAGTCCATGGTGCCAGGGTAGTGGCCTTTGGAAGACTTGCCGTAGCCCGGCAGATCGAGGGCCAGGCAGCGGCTGCTGCGGCTCAGGTCGGGCAGGGTGCGCTCCCAGGCCCGCACGTAGCTGCTGAGGCCATGGATAAAAATGAGAGTGCTTTTACCCTTGCCGGCGTCTACATAGGCGATTTCCAGTGAGTCGGCCAGCGCCACGGTGTGCTCGGGGAAGCCGTAGGGGCCGATAACCTGGTGAATGGGCACTGCTTGCGTTTGAAAAGACATCGCCGGGATACTTGCGGTTAATAGAAGGAACAAGGCGGGTAGAAGGTGGCAGAAGCAGCTCATACCAGATGGGTTAGGGGTTTGTGCGTGAGTAATTTTTGATAGCAGAACGTCATGCTGAGCGTAGTCGAAGCATCTTGCTCGCATCGTTGAACCTCACGCGGGGGAACCTCCCCCGGCCCCTCTCCAATAAGAGAGAGGAGCCTGACGAAGCAGTAGAGATGCTTCGGCTGCGCTCAGCATGACGGTCTTTTTACAGTAGCCAGCCCGCCAATGCCATCCGTTCATACCGCAGCTTTGAGGGCCTTTTTATTGATTTTACCGGTGTCGTTTTTGGGCAATTCCGCCACCAGTTCCAGGTACTTCGGCACTTTGAAGCGGGCAAGGTTACCGGCGCAGTAGGCTTGCAGGGCTTCGCAGGAAATATCCAGCTCTTTGGTCACGACAAACGCTTTGCCGACCTCGCCCCAACGGGCATCGGGCACGCCGATAACCGCCACTTCCGACACACCCGGGAATGTGAGCAAAAACCGCTCTATCTCGGCCGGATACACGTTTTCGCCGCCCGAGATGTACATATTTTTGATGCGGTCCATCACGAAGAAGTAGCCTTCCTCGTCGCGTCGGAGCAGGTCGCCGGTGCGGAACCAGCCGTCGGGCATGGCCTTGGCGGTGGCTTCGGGGTCGCGCCAGTAGCCGGGCGTGGTCATGGGGCCGCGCAGGCACAGCTCACCCACTTCATTAGGGCCCACTTCCTGGCCCTGCTCATCAATTAGGCGGGTTTCGACGTAGAAATTGGCCCGGCCGATGGAGCCGATTTTGCGCACGGCATCGTCCTGGTGCAGCGAAAACAGGTTGGGGCCAACCTCCGTGAGCCCAAAGCCCTGACGGATTTTGATGCCCTTGTGGTCCCAGGCCCGGATTACTTCCAGCGGCAGCGCCTCGCCACCCACGATGAAGTAGCGCAGGCTGCCCAAATCGGCGCTGGCAAAGGCGGGGCTTTCCATCATCATCTTGAGCATGGTGGGCACGCCCATGAAGATGTCGGCCCGCTCCTGGTCGAGCAGCGCCAGAATGCGCTCGGGCTGAAACTTCTTCAGCAGCCCCACCGTGGCCCCACGGTGCAGAAACGGCGTTACGAGTACGTTCCAACCGCCGGTGTGGAAGGGCGGCATGCAGTTGATGGTGAAGTCGTCGGGGGTAATTTCCAGGCTCAGGCTAGTGTTGAAGCTGTTCCAGAGCAGCATCCGGTGGGTGTAGAGGGCGCCCTTGGGGAAACCCGTGGTACCCGACGTGTAGAGGATGAACACGGCGTCGTCTTCATCGGGCTCGGGGCCGGCCCAGGCGGGCTGGGGCGTGGCTAGGCCGCGCTGGCAGAGGTCGGTCAGCGTTTGCAGGGGCCACACCTGGGGCACCGCCACCAAGCCCGGCATCGCCAGCGCCTTATCCTGGAACTGGTCTTCGTAAATGAGCAGCGCAGGCTGGCAGTTTTCCACCAGGTAGTCTATTTCGCCCACCGCCAGCCGGTAATTGACGGGCACCAGGATGAGGCCGGTTTTCTGGGCGGCCACGAAGAGCGTGACGTACTCTAGGCAGTGCTCAGCGATGACCATCACGCGGTCACCCTTGCGTAAGCCGTGGCGCTGGATAAGCTTAGCCGCGAGGTAGTTGGCGGCTTGGTTCAGTTCGGCATAGGTGCGGGTGCGGTCGGTGTCGAGCTCTTTAAGCGCCACTTTGTGCGGGGAATAGAGCGCCCACTTGGCTATCCAGTCTTTGGTGTACATGATGGGTGGTTTTTTTTGGAGCAAGCAAGTAGAATACATTGCTCTAAGATTCGAGCATTCACAAGTTTTAGCAGCACGTCATGCTGAGCGTAGTCGAAGCATCTCTACTACTTCGTTGCGGCAGCACGAATTACTGTTCCGATAGAGATGCTTCGACTACGCTCAGCATGATGTGCTGAATTGTGTTCGATTATAGTTTCAAGAGCCGCTGTTGTAGTTTCTACGGTTGCTGCAACCACTGTTTCGGGCATATTACTCGCCGACCGCCGCCGCACCAGATACACTGCCCCGCCCACCACCACCGACGCCACAATACCCAGCGCCGCCGATACCCCAGGGTTGCGCACCGGTGCTTGCATGTAAGGCGTGAAGCGACCGAAATAAATACCGAAATGCACTAGCAGCGCCGTCACCGAAGCCCAGGTGACGGCCGAGCGCGGAGCATCCTTCAGGAAAATGCCGAAGCTGATGGGCACGAAGGCCGCCGCGAAATAGGCGTACACGCCGGTCTGGGCAAAAATGGCCACGCTCAGCTTGGCGTTCACGAATTGGTCGTAGGATACCCAGATGGCAATGCCGCCGAGCGCAGCGATTACGCCGCGGTTCAGCAGGATTTCGCGGCTGAAACCGCCCGCGCCAGCAAAGGCCGTAATTGGTAACAAGGGCTTGATAATGTCGGCCGTGATGGTGCTTGATAGCGACTGAATAAGACTTTCCAGGGTGGAAATGCCGGCCGAAATCAGGCCCAGGATGATGAGCAAGCCCATATAAACTGGGAATTCGCGCACCACGTAGGCCGACATAATCTTGTCCATTTTCAACTCCTGCCCGTTCAGCACCAAGCCGGGGAAAGCCATGCGGGCATACAAGCCCACGAACACCACCGAGAAAAACACCGTGAGCACCGCCACCGCCGTGACCAAGTAGCGGTTCACATCTTTCTCGCTGTCGAGCAGCAGGGATTTGGTGATGAGGTGCGGCTGGCAGACGATGGCGATGCCGATAACTATCTGGCAAAAAATGATTTCGAAGTAATCTCGAAACAGGTAGCTGCCGGGGTTGGTGGCGTGCGTCAGCGCGGGGTCAATGGCCGCCAGCTTGGCGATGAAGCCGTGTACGCCCTGACTGAAATGCTCGTAGCCCGAGGTGAGCAGGATGATTGCCACCAGCAGCTTCAGCGACGCCTGAATGGTGTTGGTGTACACCATCGAATTGGCGCCGCCGAACATCATGTAGCCGAAAATAAACACCACCACCGATACCAGCACCGGCAGCGGCGGCGCGTTGAGGGCGTTGCTGAGCACCTGCGTCAGCCCCACGCAAATGAGCACGATGAAGGTGATGAGCAGCAGCGAGAGCCACCCAAAGTAGCGCGTGAGGCCGGGGCTTTGGAACCGCGAGCCAATCCATTGCGCCAGCGTATGGGCCTTCACCGTCTGCCCGTGCTTGCGGAAACCCTTGGTGAACACCACCAGCGAAATCATCGACGCCAGGGGCATTATCACGCCAAACGACAGCATGGCGCTCAGTCCATTAATAGCCACAAAGCCGGGGTTGATGATGAACGTAGCCGCGCTGGTCATGGACGCCGCCAGCGACAACCCCACCGCCACCGGCGAAAACCGCACCGAGCCCACGGCATAGTCCGACATACTCTTGATTTTCAACGCGCCCCGCACCACAAAAAACAGGATGACGGCCGCATAAACCGCCAACAGAATGGCCGTAGCGGTTACTTGTTGGGGAGTAGCGATGCCGTGCATGGGCGGGAATGGTTAGGGCGAAATGGGGGGTTTGGTAGTCGGGGGGCGTGGTAGTGAGGGGAGCACAGGAAAAAAGAACGTCATGCAGAGCGGAGTCGAAGCATCTCGCGTGCAGCAGTAACTCAGTCGTTACAACGATGCGAGCAAAGGTGCTTCGACTCCGCTGCGCTCTGCATGACGTTTTTTTCCAGTCAACCAGAAAAAAAAGTTACATCCTAAACGCTGCTCCGGCGAAGGCCAGTCCGCCGCCGGAACCGATGAAAAACACGAGGTCATTTTCTTTAATATCGCCGCTGGCCATCGCCTTATCCAAGGCCATGGGGATGGCGGCCGAGCCCGTGTAGCCAAACTGCTGCATGATAAGCGGCGCCCGCTCGCGCGGCACGTCCAGCCGGTCGAGGGTTTCGTTGATGGCATGCACGTTAAGCTGGGTCATCACGTAATGGTCCACATCACGCGGGCTGATGCCGATGTCGGCAGCCATTTCCTGGGCCAGGCGGGTCCAGATTTCCGGGTTGATTTCCTTGGGAAAGCGGTGCACAAACTTCAGCTTATGGTCGTTGCGGGCCACTGCTTCGGCCGTGATGGGCTGCTTGGTGGCCCCGGCATAGATACCCATCCAGCCGGTGTATTGGCCTTCGGTATGGAGGCGGCTGGTGAGGAAACCGCGGTCGGTGTTTTCGACGGCGGTGAGAAGCACGGCCCCGGCCCCGTCGGCGAAGAGCGTGACGGTTTTCTTATCCTTCAGGTCCAGGTACTTGCACATGGCCTCGCCGCCAATCACCTGCACCTTGTTGTAGCGCGTGTCGGAGGCCATGTATTTCGCGGCCACGTCCAGGGCCGTTACCGAGCCGGCGCAGGCGGCATTCAGGTCAAAGGTCCCTGCTTTCGTGGCCCCCAGCCGGTGTTGCAGCACGGCAGCGGTAGAGGGCGACACGTATTCGGGCGTATCGGTGGCCACGATGAGCAGGTCCAATTCGTCGGCCCGCACGCCGGCGCGGGCCAGTGCTTGGCGGGCCGCGTGCTCGCAGAGGTCGGCCACCGATTCGTCGGGGGCGCACCAGCGGCGGGACTGGATGTTCACGTTTTCGCGCAGCCAGGTGTCCACGTCCTCGCCCAGCAGCTCGTTGAAATAGGCGTTGGGCAGCTCCCGCGCCGGCACGTAGGAGCCGGTGGCAGTGATGAGTGCGCGGCGGCCAGTGGCGATTTGCATGGTGCTAAATCGTTACGGCTCCGTCCACGCTCAGCACTGCGCCGCTGATAAAACCGGCCTCGTCGGAGGCCAGGAACAGGTAGGCGCTGGCAATATCTTCGGGCGTACCCAGGCGGCGCAGCGGCGTGCGGCCCTTCAGCATGTCGATGACTTTTTCGGGGATGGAATCAATCATGTCGGTGGCGATGAAGCCCGGTGCCACGGCGTTCACCGTGATGTTGTACTTGCCCAGCTCGCGGGCCAGCGTCTTGGTCAGGCCGATGAGGCCGGCCTTGGTGGCCGCGTAGTTGGCCTGCCCAAAGTTGCCATACAGCCCTACTACCGACGAGGTATTGATGATACGCCCGCTCTGCCGAGCTTCCATAAACGGCGCCACGGCCTGAGTGCAGATGAACACACCGGTCAGGTTCACATCGAGCACCTGCTGCCACTGGGCCAGGGTCATCTTGCGCAGCGTGGCATCGCGGGTAATGCCGGCGTTGTTTATCAGCACGTCGATGCGGCCAAACTGGTCGTGCACGGCCTGGGCGGCGGCGGCTACTTGCTCGGGTTGCGTGGTGTTCACCACGGCCGCTACGGCTTGGCCGCCCTGCGCCGCGACTTCAGTGCGGGTGGCCTCAGCCTTGGCCGCGTCGATGTCCCAGATAACGACGGTGGCACCCTCGGCGGCAAACCGCAGGGCCGATACCCGCCCAATGCCACTGGCCCCGCCAGTGATAACCACAACCTTGTCCTGTGCTCGTTTCATGTGGAGTGTTAATTCAGCATGAAAGTAGCGGGCCACCATTTCGAGCCCTGGAAGTCCGCAAAGAAATTCAGGGTGGACTTAACCCATTTTTAAATTATTTAAACTGTTCAAACAACAGTCAATCAGTTTTTTGCGCCAATATTTTCATTGCCGGACTGATACGAGGACTGCGAGTCTTCACCACCGCGCAGGTAGTTCATCTGCCTGTGGTCGGCAATGCACATTTATCACAACAATCGCGAACGGAAATAACTCGTTCGTGGCTGGGGCTGCTTGCCCTGGAGCCATCCTTTCCAACTCGCGTGGCAGCCCGGTTTTCCAAGCGCGATAAACGACAATTTCTTTTATGAGGTCGGCACATTGTCCCCGCCGACATCAGTAAATAGCACCTGAACGTCCACAATCCGAATGCGCTCACAATCTCATCGCAGCGGTGGTGGCTGTGCAATAGTAAGACCTCCAGACCGATGCCTTACAGGCCTATGGCTGTGCTGAAGTAGCGCAGGAAAAGTATCTTCGGTGAAAGAGCGGTCGGCGCTGCAGCACCTATTAACCCGCCTGCGTCCGGGCGATACGCTCGTGGTGTGGAAGCTCGACCGATTAGGCCGCTCCTTGAAAGATTTAGTCACGCTCGTCAGCGGTTTTCAGCAGCAAGGCGTGCACTTTGTGAGCCTGCAGGACCACCTGGGCACGACCACGGCACAGGGCCGACTCATGTTCAACCTATTCGCTTCTCTGGCTGAGTTTGAGCGCGACATTATCCGCGAACGTACCAAAGCCGGCCTGGCGGCGGCGCGGGCCCGAGGGCGCCAGGGCGGGCGGCCCAAAGGCCTCTCCAAGCAGACCCTTTCCAAAGCCCAGGCGGCCAAGACGCTCTACTTGCAGCAGGACAAGATAGTAGCCGAAATCGGGTAATTACTCGGCGTCGGCCGGGCCACCATTTACCGTTACTTAGCGCATTTAGCTGTCCCTCCCGGTGGAAATATGGGAGCAACTCCTGGCAGATAACGTAGGATATACCCATACCCCTAGAAGGTAACTGAGGGGGGAAACCACAGCTGAAACGCACTGCCTGCCCTCTCCACGGAATGGACCTGAATGCTGCCCTGGTGCAACTGCATAATTTGCTTGGCCAGGCTCAGCCCAATCCCGGAGCCGTTGGGGCGGGTAGTGAAAAAAGGAATAAAGATACTGTCCAGCACGTCGGCGGGTATGCCACTCCCGTTGTCTTTCACCTCGATAACCATCCGTTCCTGTTCATCGGGCCAGGCCAACAGGCTAATGCGGGGATTAGGGGTTTGGGTGAGTGCCTGCGCCGCGTTGAGCACCAGATTGATGAGCACTTGCTCCAACAGGTGGCCGTCGGCGTGCAGGGTGAGGTGGGCGGGCCGGACGCTAAAGGTAACTTCGATGCCCTGCGCGGCCAGCTGTTCCGCCAGTAGCTGCCGGGTGGCCAGCAGCAATTCCTGCACGTAAAGGGTGGTGCGCTGCGGCGTGGCCAGGGTGCTAAAGTCGCGGTACACTTGGGCGAAGCGCAGCAGCCCTTCGCTGCGCTGCTGGATGATGCGAATGCCGGT
>JANPOR010000245.1:0-2303 GCA_031428075.1 Hymenobacter sp.
GGCCGTAGCTGCAGCAGGGTTGACGAGGGAGTCGCCGCTTTTTTTACCCGTTTGGCGATAGTCATCCGGGCCACGTCGGTGGCGCGGGCAATGTCACGTTGCGGATTGCGCTTAACTAGCAGGGCATCAACCTGCGCGTACTGCGCCGCTTTACGCACCGCTGCTGGCACGAATAAGCCCTGGTATCGGCAGGCCGTACACTGGTATTTAGGCTGCCCGTTTTTGCTGCCGTTGCGCCGAATTTGCCCGCTGCCATATTTGGCGCAGTAGTGTTGAGTATGAATTATCAATCTTGCTCACGGCAAGCACCCTCTAATGGACCACCATCGCCCGAGGCCTTTTTGTTCGTGGACGACAGCGTGCAGGACAAGCGCTGCAATCGCTTTATCGAAAGGACCAAGCGCCAGCACTCCGGAGCCGTCCACGGCCTGGTGACCGGCAGCTATCCGGTAAATTTGGTGCATGGCAGCGGCCAGACGGGTGATTTTCTACCCTGAGACTACCGCATTTATGCCCCCGAACAGGACCAACTGGCCAAGAACACGCATCTCCAGGCCCTGTTCGTCCAGGTCATAGCGGAAGGCAACCTCCAGGCCCGTACGCGCCTGTTCGATGCCCGGTACAGCGGCAGCGGCACCCCGAAGTTGATTCGCTGGGCTGGTTGGACGTTTTTCACGACCCTGAAAAGCAACCGGCTGGTAAGGGCGGGCAAGCACGTGGGGTAGCAAGCGCTGGAAGCGCTGGCCCCGCCGCCGGGCGGGTAGAGCACGGGGCTGGAAGTGCGCCGCAAGCAGGAGCCCTTTGCGGGGCGCTTAGTCAAGCCGGTGGTTCCAAACGACGACATGAAATGGGTCGTGAAAAACAATTTTGCCTTTGCGCTGACCAGCAGTTTGTGGAAGCCACCGCGCACGCACGCGCTGGCAGGAGGAAGCGTTTCACCGCAGCTTCCAGCAACTCACCGGGGTCGAAAAATGCCCGTGTCGCAAGGCCAGCGCCCAGCGCAACCATTTGACGTGCTGCTGCCCGGCGTGGGTCTCGTTGCGCCAGTTTGCTCGCCTAACGGCCCAAATCATTTGCCAGGCCCATCAGCAACAAGGGGCATCTTACTTGCGGCAACTCCTATAAAACCCCTTTACTCCGGCCCTCTTACCCGCAAGTGCGTAAGTCCTGCCTTTTTTAAAGAGTATGCCATGGCAACGGCCGCAGGACATGTTACTTAGTAATATTTGGAGAGCTTGCGAGGCTGAACGGTGGCCAACGTGACTCGCGCGAGAGCTGGCCCGGGCCCCGCCGTGCTAATCGTTTACTGAGCCGACTCAACTCACAGTCACCGCAAGCGGCAAGATTGATGCCATTAGGCGTTGATGCCTTCGGCCGAGGCGACCAGCTCAGCCAGGTCAAATACCTGCACTTTGCTTTCCTGATCCTTGTTTTTTACGCCGTCGCTCATCATGGTCATGCAGAAAGGGCACGACACGGCGATGATGCTGCCCTGCAAATCGTGGGGCCCCGGGACCGTAGTTTCGGTCTCGACTCCGCCTAAATTAGCTAAGGCCGCCGCCGCGCCGCTCAGCGTGGCCAGGGCTTCTTCGGTGCGCTCGATGTTGATTTCCTTTTTGCCGGGCTCGGCTTCTTTCCACATCTGGGCCCCACCGGCCCCGCAGCACAGGCCGTTGGCGCGGCTGCGCTTCATTTCTACCAGGTCGGCGTCGAGGGCGGCGAGCACGTCGCGGGGGGCCTCATAAATGTTGTTGGCCCGGCCAAGGTAGCACGAGTCGTGAAAGGTGATGCGGCGGCCCTTAAAGCTTTCGCCGCCGCTCATGCCGACTTTGCCTTCGTTGATGAGCTGCTGCAGGTACGTGCTGTGGTGGATTACTTCGTAGTCGCCGCCCAGCGAGGGGTATTCGTTTTTGATGGTATTGAAGCAATGCGGGCAGGCCGTCACGATTTTCTTGATGCCGTAACCGTTCAGCGTCGTGATGTTCTGCAGGGCCTGCATCTGGAACAGAAACTCGTTGCCGGCCCGCTTGGCGGGGTCGCCGGTGCAGGATTCTTCCAGGCCCAGCACCGCGTACTTAGTGCCCACATGGTCGAGGATGCGCACGAAAGCCCGCGTCACGCGCTTGTAGCGGTCGTCGAAGGCCCCAGCGCAGCCCACCCAGAACAGGATTTCGGGCTCTTCGCCGGCCGCCGCCAGGTTCGACATGAGCGGAACAGTAATGGGGCGCTTGGCAAGTTGCTCAGCCATATATTCTTCGTTGACAGTTGTCAGTTTTTAGTTGTCAGGTAGTACGGTCAGTGCT
>JANPOR010000246.1:0-12727 GCA_031428075.1 Hymenobacter sp.
CCCTCCGAAGAAGTTTCCGGCCCTGGCGGGAGGCCAAAAAACAGTTCCGAACGGGAAACAACCCGTTCGGAGCTAATAAAAGGCAGTGCAGTGCTACTTTTTGGGGGTGCGGGGCGGCCGGGGAAGCGTTGGCTCAGGTCGTCGTAGGCAAGCTGGGCACCGGGCTGCTTCTGCTAGACCAGAAACTTGATTTTTGGTGCACCGGCGAGGCTTGGCCCGTGCCTTCGGGACCGGCCAGCACCACGGTGCTGTCGAGGTCCGGGCTGAGCTGGGCAGAGCTTTGAGGATTGACTCAATCCGTAGCGGGCAACCGGAAGAGGTACAGGGCCACGCCCAGGGCCGCCGCGGCAGCAGCGCCAAACGTCCAGCCTGGGCCGGCCAGCTGCCACAGCGCACCGGCCCCCACGCTGGCCCCCAGCGCGGCCAGGCTGCCCAGGCCGCCGAGAGTACCGAGGGCCGCGCCGGTGTCCGTCCGGTCGCAGAGGTTGCTCACCCACGCCTTGGCCACTCCTTCCGTGCTGGCCGCGTACACGCCGTAGAGGGCAAACAGGGGCCCGAACGCCCACCAGCTGTGGGCCAGGGCCACGCCGCCGTACACGGCCGCGAAGATGAGGAGCCCGCCTACTAACAGCCGACGCGGCCCGAAGCGGTCGGCTAGGTGCCCGGCGGGCCAAGCGGCCACCACGTACACGGCGTTATAAAGGATGTAGAGGCCAATAACGGCCGCTTCGGACAACCCGCGCTGCCGGGCCAGCAGCAGCAAAAAGGCATCGGAACTGTTAAAAAGCGCGAACAGCAGTAGGCCCCCAACCACCCGGCGGTAGGCGGGCGGGGCCACGCACCAGTAGCCGAACGAGGCCCAAAACGGCCGCAGCGGGCGAGCAGAGGGCACGGCGCGCCGCTCTTTCAGCAAAAAAGTAATGCCGATAGCCAGGACGCCCGGTACAAACGCCAACAAAAACAGCAGCCGGAACTGGCCGGGGCGGGCCATCAGCCACAGCAGCGCTGCCGTAGGCCCAAGCACGGCCCCGAGCGTGTCCATTGAGCGGTGGAAGCCGAAAACTTTGCCTTTGTTACCCGGCGTAGTTTCGTCGGAGAGCAGCGCGTCGCGGGCTCCCGTGCGCAGGCCCTTGCCCAACCGGTCGAGGGCCCTGGCCAGAAATACCCACCACGGGGCCGCCAGCACGGCCAGCATAGGCTTAGTGAAGGCGCTCAGGCCGTAGCCCCACTGCACGAACGGCACCCGCCGCCCCAGCCTGTCCGACCACTGGCCGAAGTAGCCCTTGCTCAGGCCCGCCGTGGCCTCGGCGAGGCCTTCAAGCAGCCCAATGAGTAGCACCGAAAAGCCGATGGATTTCAAGTACAGCGGCATGACCGGGTACAGCATCTCGCTGGCCAAGTCGGTGAATAAGCTGACGAGCGAGAGCAGCCAGACGGCGCGGGTGAGGTAGCCGAAGCGCCACATCAGAGGGTGATTTTCAGAGCAATGTTGGTTACGATGCCGTCGAGTAGGGCGTAGAGCGGGCGGAAGGTGGGCCGGTCCACGGGCACCGTCACCACTTGCTCGAACTGCGTCTGGCGTACGGCAAAGATGTTCTCGACGTTAACCACCACGGAAAAATGCGGGGCAAATGTTTTCTCGGCCAGCGCGCCCGTCAGCCAGTAGCCGCGGCCCCACCGGGGGCCCTCGCCCAGGTACTGCGGGCCGTTGCAGTAGCCTTCGAGCCCCAGGCGAAAGCTTTTTTCTTGTTCATAAGTTGTGGTCGGTACCAAGAGGTGGCGCGACACGAAGGGCAGTTGGCGGGCTGCCTGGGGTCGCAGGTCTGGCGGGCGCCGGTGAGGGTATAGGCGGCCAGAAATCGGAACTCGTCGAGGCCCACGCACGAGTTGGTTTCCAGGCCCCGCGACGTGATGGGCGACAGGACGCTGTGAAGCCCGCCGGGGCCCCGCCGCATCGGGCACCAAAGCGTGGTCGAGGCGGGTGTAGAGTACGGCTTAGTTCTGGGAGAAACTCACCTCTTCGGGCTGGCCGCACAGGGAGAAACCGGCGCTGAGGTCCCGCGAAGTTTCGGCCTGCACTCGGGCGAGGTTGAGGTTGAGGGGAAGCACACCCACGTAGGCTTGCGGCTCGGTGGTGCTAGAGAAAATGGTGGGAACCTGGTAGCCGAAACCGCCGCCGGCCCGCACGCTCAGGAAAGCGGCCGGCCGATAAAGGGCTGAGAAACGGAGCAGCACAAACAGGCCGTACGGGCGCTGGTAATCAATGCGCAGGCCGGCTTGCAGCGTCGGCGCGCACTTTCCAGTCGTCCTGGGCAAACGCGCCATAGGTCTGGTAGCCGTAGTTGCGGGCCGGCACGCCCTCGATGCGCGGATTGATGCGGGTAGCCTCCACCCATAAGGCCCTGCAGTCCGAGGCTATTGGGCTCCAGCTCGACCAAAACCGGCGCATCCGAAGCCTGCGGCAAGGCAATGGTAAGGGCCCGATCCGCGTGGCCGAGGCTGGAAACCTGCACCCGCTGGGGGCCGTCCGGCAGGCCGGGCAAGGTGGTACGACCCGTGGTGTCGGTAGTCGTGCCAGCGTTGAGGGCAGGGACGACCACCGTCGCGCCCGGCATGGAGGCATGGGTGCGCTCGTCGCGGACCAGCACGCGCAACAAGCTTTGGGACGCGGCGATAGAGGCACCGCTCAACAGCAGCGCCGCAATAACTAAACATCTCATCGGAAGAAAAAACGTGGTGGCCGGCAGAGCCGAAAACAGAAAATGCGGGGCCCGGCGGCTTGGCTGGGCGCCACCGGTTTTGGCACATAAACCCTTTTCTCACACTTGCAACACGACGCACTAAAACTGACGCCGCCCCAGCAAGACCATTGGGCAGGGCCAGCCCCACGCCGCGAGCCGCCGTTGGTGATGAGCACCCCAACAACTGGCCACCGCGCACCGGCGGCGCGCCGGGGCCCCTGGCCGAAGAACCGCCGCCGGGGCCCCTACGGTTACCGCGTCGGGAGCCGCGCAGTATTCCTAAATGCCTTGGGCGTAGTGGGCGCGGGCATCTTCGGCGTCGGTTTGGCACACGGCGTCGAGGTAGAAAATGCTGAGCAGTAGCGTGAGCAAACGAAGTAGGCGGCAGGCGAACATCGACAGCGAGAAAGCGAGGCAAAAGTGGCAGAGAAGCAAATCAAGCCGCCACCACGCCGCTGCTCGTCACCCCGCCAGCGGCAATTCGATAAAAAACGCCGTGCCCTCTCCTTCCGTTGTCTCGAACCAAATGCGGCCCCCGGCGCTCTCAATCCCCCGTTTCGCCACGGCCAATCCGATGCCCGAGCCACCGGCCTTGGTAGTGAAGTTGGGCACGAATATGCGGTCGCGCACCTCGTCGGAAATGCCCGCGCCGTTGTCTTCTATTGTCACGCGTACGCCCGCCGTGCCGGTCGCCGCCAGGGCCACCGTCAGGTGCGGGGCCCGGCCTTCGGGCACGGCCTGGCGGGCGTTGATGAGCAGATTATTGAAGGTGCGCACCAGCAGGTTCTCATCGGCAAACACCACGTAGCGGCCCGTATCGGCATCGGCAGGCAGGTTCAACTCGAGCATTCCGTCGGCGGCGTCGGGCTGGTGCAGGCGGGCGCAGCGGCGCAGCACCTCGGCCACGTCGAGGCGCTCGGGGCGCATGGCGGGTAGGTTGGTGAAGGTACTGAACGATGTGGCGATGTCGCTCAGCACATCTACCTGCGTGATCAGCGTTTGGCTGATGCGACCAATCAGTTCCTCGGCGTTGGGGCGGCGCTCGGCAATGGCCTTCTGTAAAAATTGCAGGCTCAACTTCATCGGCGTGAGCGGGTTTTTGATTTCGTGGGCTACTTGCCGGGCCATTTCGCGCCAGGCCACTTCTTTTTCCTGCGCGGCCAACTCGCGGCGGCTGGCGTCTAGCTTGCCCAGCATGGCGTTGTACTCATGTACCAGCAGGCCAATCTCATCATCGCTGCTGCGGTACGGAATCGGCTCGTTTTCGCCCGTGAGGGTGGTGCGGGTGAGCTTTTCGGTGATGAGCTTGAGAGGAGCCGTGAGTTGGCGCGCCGCCACAAAGGCCAGTCCCAGAAACAATAAAAACATCACCGTCACGATGTTGAGCAGCGTCGTAAACAGTTCTGTAAGCTTGTTATCCAGGTTTTTGGCCGAGTCGAAGAACGGGATGCCCAGGTAGCCCATGATGGGACCGCCCGCGTCGTCGGGCAGCAGGTCGGTGGCCAAGCCACGGCGCGGACGGCCCGCTAGTCGGTAGCCCGCGCTGTCGGCCAGTTCGCCCACGCTGGCCCGCACCGGCAGATACAGGGCCGTAAACGCCAGCGAGCCGGCCTGCTCCGTAAGCAAGGCTTGGGGGGCCCCTCGATCGCGCAAGGTGGCCACGGCCTCGGGGTTGAGCAGGGGCCCCAGCAGGCCGGCCTCGAAAATAAGGGGCTGGCTGCTGGCCAGCAGCTCGCCGCGGGCGTTGTAAAGGTTGATGTCGGTTTCGGTAAGGGCCGCCACGTTGCGGGCCAGGGCGGCAAGCACGGGGCGGGCCGTGGAGTCGGCCAGCAGGCGGCGCTGGGCGCGCACGCTGCCCAGCGCCAGCCCACCGCGCCGCTCATAAGTGCGCATGAGGTCGAGGCGGTAGGAAGCAATGAGCTGGCTGGCCGTGGCCACACTCACCACCAGCAGCGGCACCACGATGCCCACATTGAGCAGCAACTGAATACGGGCGCTGAAATTGAGCCGTATCCGCGCCCCGGCGCGCTGGCGCATCAGCAGGTAGGCCCCGCCCAGCACCAGCCAAAACCCCGCCGAGAGCAAAAACTGGAAAGAAAAGTTGGCCAGCCCGTCGGCCAGCGAGTAGGTTGCCGTGGTAATGACCACGGTGCGCTGCCCCACCCCGCGCACGGCCAGGTGCTGGAAGCCGTCGAACTCCAGCCCCGTGGCGTAGAGGCGCGGGTCGCGCAGGCGATTGGCCGGCAGGCGGTTGGCATAATCAAACTCGCCCTCGCTGTATACGAGGAGGCCGTGGTCGTAGCCGGCGTAGCTGAGCTGGTTGACCACGCTGGGCCGAAAGAACTTCTGATCCACCAGCAGCTCAGGCAGCACGCTGTATGAAGTCAATTTCTTCAGCCTCAGGTCGACGCGCACCGTGCCCAGGGCTGGCCCAACGCGGCCCGGTCTGGGGCCCTCCACGGCCGCCAGCGCCACGTAATGCCGCGAGCTGAACGAGCTACCCGAGCGCAGCAGGTATACCCCGCGCTGATCGGTGCGGGTGGCTTGGCGCCGGATGGCGCGCCCAGCGTCGGCGAGGCTAGGGGTACCAGCCGGAGCGGCAAGCGGCTGACCAGCCGCGTCGTAAAGTGTTACTTGGCTTTCGTACTTGTCAAAATAATCGCCGAGGTACTGCCGGCCAACTCGCCGCGCAGTTCCCTCCACTCGACCGAAAGAGCCGGTCAGCGCTTGACGTACAAACGGGTCGGCGGCGATTTTATGAATGCGCTCCTCCAGCAAAAATTCGCCCTGAAAATCGTTGTCGATCAGCAGGCTGCTGGCCAGGCGCTGCTTATCGGCCAGCAGCTGCTGCTCGAACTGCTGGTGCAGCGCCAGCGCGCCGGTGGCAGCGGCCAGGGCCCCCAGCAGCACGCCCAGAACTCCCAGCTGGTAACCGCCCACTGTGGCGGCCCGCAGCCGCGTGGCCCGCACCAGGGCCCCGAAAGTCGCCAACACACCAAGCAGCAGCACTTGTATATAATCGGTCACCACGCCCTCCGCCAGCAGCAGCACCGCCGCCAGCCCCGTGACCAGCAGCAAAAACCGCTCGGACACATGCCGCAGCACAGTGTCGGCCAGTTGCGTCAGCAGAAAAAACCCAATTAGGTAGGCCCCCGTTTGCACCACCAGGGCCAAGGCCAGTATCACTCGGAAGCCCGTCAGGGGTAGGCCGCGCGTCACGTCTAGGCTGAGTTGGCCACTGTTGAAGATGCTGCTGTAATCAACGTATAAAATTTGTAGCCCTGCCCAAAATGAGAGTCCCAGCGCGGCAAGGGCCAGGGCCTGCCCGGGCAGTTGGCGTGGGGCTGGCACCCGCTGAGCTACCCGGTTGCGCACCCATAGCAAGCCCCCCGCGGCCGTGGCCCCCAAACCAATCAACGCGTTCAACAGCAAGTCGCCCAGCGACGGGGACATCCATGAGGCAGCGTACACACGCGGGTCGAACAGCGGCAACTCGATGAGCGAGAACGGTAGCCCCAGGTATAGCAACACGCCGCGCAGCAACAGTAGCGGCCCGCCCAGCACCACCAGGGCCGCCCCCGCCCGCCCAGTCCGCCATAAGCGCAGTGCCAACCAGGCCCAACCCGCCGCATAGAACAGCATACCCAGCAGCAACAGCCCCAGTGGCAGGTATTGGCCCGCCAGCCGGTACGAGGCCTCTTGCTGAATGGAAAACAGGTACCTGCCTCCCGGCGCGCGAAATACCGGTAACTGACGGGCCGTGCTGTCGAGCACCACCCGCAGGCGCAAGCTTTGGAACACATCAGCATCGCTGCCCTCGCGCAAGTAGCGGTTGCTGATGCCATAGTGCCGCTCCAATGGTACGTAAGCCAGAACTTGCCAGTTACCCACCCGCCGCCGCATTAGCAAAAAATGCCCAAAAGCGGTTTCGACGGCTCGCTCAACGTTAGGGGCGGCCAGATCGTCGGGGCCGGGGTGCAACACGGCCGATGACCAATACCGCAATGTCCCACCTTCAAAAACGAACGTAGGGTCGTATGTCTGGTCCAGCAACCGGGCGAAGCTGTAATTACTCCGCGCCGCTCGGGCCACTACGGTGTCGGCGTCGCGGCCGGCCACGGCTTCCGCAGCGCTCACCAGCCGGTGCAGGCGCCGCAGGTCGGTGCGCCGGACCACCCCCGGCAATTGGCCGTAGCGACTGGCCAAGTAGCCGCACCCAAAACAAAGGCCTGCCAGCACCAGCAGCGCCACCGGACCCGGCCGCAGCGCGGCAAGCAGTTTTCTCACGGACAAAGGGCTGAGGCGAAATCTATTTCCAACAAAAATGCCGCCAGTTGGCGGCATTTTCACAAATTTAGTTTCACAGGCCTTGAATGGGCCCCTGGTTAGCTTAGCCTTTGGACGGCTTGGGGTGAGTGCGCCGGTACCAGAAGAAGCCCACGGCTCCCATTAGCAGGTAAGGCACGGTCATCATGTACACTATGCCTTTGTTGAGGCCAGTCACGTCGTAATCGTCACGCTCGGCTTTGGCGGCTTCCACCTGAGCTTTGCACATAATACACTGAGCCCCAGATACCAGCGGAGCTAGTCCTAGCACAAAGGCCAGCGCCAGCGCGGCTAACCCCCGAAAAATCGTTGCTTTTGTCTTCATACCATCTTTCAACAGGTTTTTAGCCATAAAGTTTCCGTCGCCCAGAGCGATTCGAACCGGCTCAAGTGTAATAGGGCGCAATCATGAAGTATACCACGACCCCCGTTACTGATACGTAAAGCCACACTGGGAACGTCCACCGCGCGATGGCTTTGTGTTTGGTGTATTGCCCCGTGAGCGCAAAATAGAGCGTGAACAGTACCAGTCCCACCGTCACCACCGCTAAGCTGATATGGGTCAGTAAAAGAAAAAAATACGCGTAGCGCACAGCCCCAACTCCGCTAAACTTGGTGCTGTCCACTTGCGAGTGGTAGGCCACGTACGAAAGCAAAAACAGGGACCCCAGTGCGAAGGCCGTACCCATCATGGCGCGGTGCCGTAGCACCTGTTTCTGCCGGATGAAGTAGTATCCGGCCAGCAAGCACACCGCCGTCAGCGAGTTTAGCACGGCGTTGACGGCCGGCAGAAACTTCACCTGCGCCCCCGGGATACGGAAGATATTAGGAAACGAAAACAATACGGCCACGAGCAGCGGCACCACCACGCCCAAGGCCCCGATAATAATTTTGTAGCGCGTGTAGTCGCCAGCGGGCAGTACGGGCGGGTGCAGTTGTTCAATGGGGGTGGGCATAGTCGTACAGTTGCACGTTAATTTCAGTAGTCAGGCGGTCTATTTCTCGCGGCTTGGTGCCGTCGTAAATACCCCGCACCCGTTGGTCGTGGTCCATCAACAACAGCGTACCGGGCATTAAGTCTGCGCCTACCACAGGCGGCAGCTGGTGCGCCTGCGCGGCGCGGCCCAGTTCCTGCCGCGCCAAGCATTGCAGCGTGTCGGGTGACCCCGTCACAAACACCCATTTGCCAGCAATGGTACCGTACTGTTCCGCCAGCCGTGCTAACGCTGCGGCCGGGGCCGGGCCCGGCTCCAGCACCACCGACGCCAAGCGTACCTGTGGTTCGTGGCGGAACTTCTCCTGTACTTGCATTAGCTCGCGGGCTACGCGGGCGCTGACTTCATCGGGCCCGAACAACTGTGCCACCCACACACCCTGGCTTAAGTCGTGGCTGCTTAGCACCCGACCGTCGGAAGCTAGCAAACGAAACGATGCGATTTGGTGGAAAACAGTATCGCGCTGCCACTTACCACCAACCCTCGTAGAATCAACGCGGTCGGGGAGGTAAGTAGGCAGCGCGTAACGGTTGGCGCCGAAGCGGTACAGGAACAGAAAGGCCAGCACCGGCACCAGCAACAGAAGGCCCAGCAACAGGGTTTGGCGGGGCCGCATCCGTTAGCTGAACATATGGGACATCGTTTCGCCAATGGCTGAGCCTTCGGTTACCAACGCCACCAGTAGCCAAATTAATAGCACAGTCGGCACTAGCACCATCCAAATGAGACCTTTGGTTTCGTGTTTCAAGTGCATGAACTCGCCCACGATGAAAAAGGCCTTGAGGATGGTTAAGCCAATGAGGATGCTGTTGCGCATCGTCCTGAAGTGCTGGGCCTCCAGGGCAAACGTAATGGCAAATTCCAGCGCCGTGATGGCGACGAGTACAAAGAATATCCGCCAAATTCTACCCGTGTTAGGCTTGGCAAGTTCGCCGGTAAGATCGGCGTGTTCAGTAGCAGCGTGGGAAGCCATAAATGTTGAGTGAGTAGCTGAGTGAGTTGGTTTAAGATGAGTAACTGTGAGCAATTCATTCACTAACGTTAATCATCTGCTCATTCACGGTTAAACCAAGTAAAAAAACGTAAAAACAAACACCCAGACAAGGTCCACGAAGTGCCAGTATAGACCGATTTTCTCAATCATCTCGTAGTGCCCACGCTTCTCGAATGTACCGTTGGTGGTGGCAATAAAGCACCAAATCAGTAAGCACACACCCGAAAGCACGTGGGTGCCGTGGAAACCAGTGATAAAGAAAAACAGGTCGGCAAATAGCACAGGACCATACTGGTTCACAGCCAAGTTGGCGCCGTAAAACACAGTACCGTCGGCCATCAGCGTGCCCTCTTCGTGGCCCCGGATGAAGTGGCCCCACTCCCAAGCTTGGCTGCACAAGAAGATCGAGCCAAATAGTATGGTCCACAGCAGCCATTTCTGCACGTCTTTCTTGTCCATGCGATGACCGGCTTCAACGGCCAGTACCATGGTCACGGAACTGAAAATGAGAATCATCGTCATCAAGGCCACGAAACCCAGGGGCACGTTGGTATGGCCCATACCGGGAAAAGCGTTGAAGACGTGGTCGGGAATTGGCCACCATTTCGTACTGAAATGGAACGCGGACGCCTCGCCGGTAAATACTTCGTGCTTATGGCGGATCATGCCATAAGTGGTCAGGAAAGCACCAAATGTAAAGGCATCCGAGAGTAGAAATATCCACATCATCAGCTTGCCGTAGCTCGCCTTGAAAGGTTCGTTGCCGCCGTCCCAATTGCCGGTGCGAGGAGCGTCGAGAGTGGGGGCCGTAGTGGGCTGCAAGGTGGTTGTTTCGGCCATAGCGGACACAAATAGGACGTTTTAGTGGTTCAAAAGTAAGAACAAATACAGGTACAGCCAAAGCGCGCCCAAGAAGTGCCACAGAATGGATACGTTGCCGATGGAAAGCAAAGCGCGCGAGTGCACCTGATAGTTAAAGGTTCTGCGTAGTACTACTGCCAGGAAAATCAGCCCCGCCAGCAGGTGAAAGGCATGCATTCCCATGAGCACGTATACGAACGAGCCAGATACGTTGGCGTCCATACCGCCGAAGAAGGTGCGGCCAGCTACCAAATTGCTCCAGCACAGCCACTGCCCCACCAGAAAGACTAAGCCCAGGGCCAACGTCAGCGCTAGCCCAATTTTGACGCGCCCAATCTCATCTTTTTTGGCCGATGTATACGCCCATTGTAAAGCAATGCTGCTCAAAGCAATCACCAACGTATTGAACCCTAAAACGATGGGTAGATCAAATTCACGCCAGTTGCCCTCGTCGCGCCGCACGATGAAACCGCTAGTAAGTGAGGCAAAAATCATGGTGCTAGACACCATAAGCAAGATCAGCAGCACACGCTTGGGGTGCCAGCCCAAGCCAATTTCCTTCTCAGAAAGGGTTTCGATGGGGTTCATATACTTGAATTAGTGGGTTGATAAAAGCTGCCGGAGCCGCTACGGTGAGTGCGGTTTGCTCTCGTAGATATTAACAACGAACTACCTAATTTTGTCCAATACCAACGCAATTTGTACGATGGGCAAATAGAGAAAAGAAGCAAACATGATGCGCAAGGCAGCTTTGCGGTCTTGGGTGCGCATGAGCTGCACGGTAAGCAACAGAAACAACACCCCACATACCACGGCTACCCCCGCCGAAATGCGGCCGGCGATATTGAATTCGAGCGGCAACAGGCTCAACGGGATGAGCAATAACGTGTAAGTCATGATTTGGAAGGCCGTGCGCAAGTCACGTTTACCCGGCGAAGGCAGCATTTTAAAGCCGGCCCGCTTGTAGTCGTCGTCGGCCACCCAAGCAATGGCCCAGAAGTGAGGAAACTGCCACATAAACTGGATGCCGAACAACACCCACGGCTGGGGGCCCATGGCTGCAAAGGTGGCCGCTGGCCCCATGCCCGCTACCCAGCCAATCAGCGGCGGCAACCCGCCGGGGATGGCCCCCACGGCTACGCAGACGGGCGAAATTGTTTTTAAAGGAGTGTACATGAACCCGTACAGTACCAGCGACAGCAGCGACAGTGCCGCCGTGAGGTAATTGAACTGCAACGCCAGCAGCGCCGATCCGGCCACGCCCAGCCCCACGCAAAATACCCACGCCTCGGCCGAAGAAATAATTCCGAGCGGTAGCGGTCGCTTAGCCGTACGGGTCATCAGCTTGTCAAGCTCCTTTTCATAGATTTGGTTGATGATGTTGGCCGAGCCCGTCACTAGTAACCCCCCCACCATTACGAGCATCACGTTGGCCCAGCGAAACTCTGGCACCCGCAGCATGTACCCAATGGCACTGGAGAATGCCACGGTAAGCGAAAGCCGGAATTTAAGCAGCTGAAAATAGGCGCGGGCCTTTACCATTCAATGAGGTGATACAGGCACTGCACGACCAAAGGGCAGCCGAACAGAGGCCCAAAGTTACGCAACAACCCCGTGGACCAGTCTTGCCGGCGTTTGCATTTGCTGACCGACACGCGGCCTTCTCACAGCCAGCAACGCCAAAAACTGCAAGCCAAATAACACCGTAGCCAAAGTAAGATGCACCGGCTGCACAGTTGGTGGCAGGGCCCCATAGGCCAGCACCACGCCCGCCAACAACTCGGCAGCCAACACGGCCAGCAGCCCTTGCGCTAGCCATCGCAGGCGGGGCCCCAACGACCACAGTTCGTAAGCCGCATACAGTACTAACATCAATATCGCCCCAGAAAACGCCCGATGTACCGTGAAAGCGCTCCCTAGCTGACCCACCCAGTTTGCACGACCAACGTAGTTGGCCGCTGCAGATACAATATCAACCCGTTCGCGGACTTGTGTACCCAGCATAATCTGCACGAACGTGCCTATCAGCCCTAACCACAGTACGGCCTGCAGGCCGCCACTCGCCGCGACAAATGGGACCATGGGTCTAGAATCTGTTTGCTCCCGGGCCCGGTCCACAGCATAAAGCAGCACCGCCACAATCAGCAGGGCTAGGCCCATATGTACGGTCACCATTACCGGCAGCAGGTTAGTAGATACCACCAGCGACCCCAACCAGCCCTGTACCCCAGTTAGCAGCCACGCCGTGACGGCTAGCCAGAAAACGGACGGTATACGCTGGCGGTAAGGCCAAGAAAACACTGCCGTCGCAAATACAAACACTCCGATCAGGGCCCCCAGCAGACGGTTTACATACTCAATCCATGTTTTGATTGGGTTGAAATCCGTTTCGATATACTGAGTCGGATGGGCGAAGATGCTGCCGGCAACCTGAGCAAATCCTAGGCTCTGCAGGGTGCGAGCCAACTTCTGATTTTTGGCCACCCGCTGCGCGGTATATACTTCTTTGTAATTGGGCGGTAATTGCCTGATGTCGGTGGGTGGCACCCAAGTACCAAAGCACTTAGGCCAATCGGGGCACCCCATCCCTGAACCAGTGCTTCGCACTACGCCCCCCACCAGAATCAATAGATATACCGAAACCACTGTAAGTAACCCAACGAAGCGGAAACGGCGAAAGGCGATACTCTGCATGTTATAAATGATAAGGCCTGTGTAATCTGAGCCAAACAAAAACGAGCCGCCGGTCTGGCGGCCCGCTTCGGGACTCTAAACTAAACCAGACGTCAATCGGCGAGTTCCTGTTCGTA
>JANPOR010000247.1:0-4263 GCA_031428075.1 Hymenobacter sp.
CCTCCTTGAAGGCGGCGTAGGCGATGGCCGAGCAGATCGAGTCGGCGTCGGGATTCTTGTGGCCAATGACGAAAGTGTAAATGAAATTTTTTTTAAGCATGGTTTTGGGATTAAGGAAGCAAATTGGTTGTATAAATAAAGATATTAATTTCTCCTTTTACTAGCTGTTGTTTCTTCTTTCCTTATAGCTTGCTTTTTTTATATAAGATGAGAAGGGATTTTTGGATAGCTAGCTGGCAAATTTTCCTGAAAATAGGGGGAGATCGTTATCAAATAATAATGTATCTTTTGTTTTAATAAATTCCCGGCTTACTCTTGCTTTGAGTACAGAACCCAGAGAGGGCAACTGAATTATTACAAAGCCGTTCATTTCTTCGGGCACCATTCCTTTATCCTGTATTATGGGGCTATCCATAATAGATATTGTACTGTTGGGGCTTACAAGTATTTTTTTCAGTATTACCCCGGTGGCACAACCTGGGGGCCTATGCACTGGGGCCACGCCACCAGCCCCGACCTAGTGAGCTGGAAAGAGCAGCCCGTTGCGCTTTACCCCGATAGCCTGGGCTACATCTTCTCGGGCAGCGCCGTGGTCGATGCTAATAATACGGCCGGCTTCGGCAAGAACGCCCTAGTGGCCATCTTCACCCATCACGACCCCAAAGGCGAGAAGAAAGGTACCGATACTTTTCAAAACGAAAGTTTGGCCTACAGCCTCGACGCGGGCAAGACCTGGACCAAATACGCCGGCAACCCAGTGCTGAAAAACCCGGGCATCCACGACTTTCGCGACCCGAAGGTGAGTTGGAACGAGGCTACCCACAAATGGGTAATGACGCTGGCCACCAAGGACCGCATCACCTTCTACTCCTCCCCCAACCTGAAGGACTGGGCCAAGGAAAGCGAGTTCGGCGCGAAGCTCGGGGCGCACGGCGGCGTGTGGGAGTGCCCCGACCTGTTTCCACTCACACTGAACGGCAAGACGCATTGGGTGCTCCTCGTCAACCTGAATCCCGGGGGCCCTAATGGCGGTTCGGGCACGCAATACTTCGTGGGCAATTTCGACGGCCACACGTTCACGCCTTTAAATACCAAGACGAAATGGGCCGACTACGGTCCCGACGACTACGCCGGCGTGACCTGGGCCAACACGGGCACCCGCCGCATTTTTCTAGGCTGGATGAGCAACTGGGACTACGCCAATGTGGTGCCAACGTCGCCGTGGCGCAACGCCACGACCGTGCCCCGCGAACTGGCCTTGCAGCAGGTCGGCCCAGAAATCTACCTGACCTCGCAGCCCGTGAAGGAGCTTGACAAGCTATTCCCCTCGCCGGTTAACTTGAAGAGCGTCGGCGCGCAAAAAGTGTATAACCTGGGCCCCAAGCTGAAAAATGCGGACGATAAGTTCGAGTTGAAACTAAGCGCCCACCAGCTCGCCAACTTTTCGCTGGTGCTGTCGAACAGCAAGGGCGAGGAACTAGTCATTGGCTACGATCAAGGAGCCAACCAGTATTTCATCGACCGCCGCAAAGCGGGCCTTGTGGGTTTTAGCCCCAAATTTGGCGGCCGCCACACGGCCCCGCGCCGCGCTACCGGCCCCCAAACTGACCTCACGCTACTTTTTGACGCTAGCTCGGTAGAGGTTTTTGCTGACCACGGCTTGACCGTGATGAGCGCGCTTTTCTTCCCGACGGAACCGCTAACCATGTTGAAAATCAAGGGCCCCAGCGGCTTCACAGTGCAAGCCCTGACGGACGCCCGAGCCGCGGTGCAACCTGAGTAGCGGATAGCTAACGCAATTGGCCACGCGCCTCATTTTCTACGGTTGATTCGGCAAAAGGCGCACCAACAGGCCCGTCCAGCCGATTTGGTGGCTGGCCCCTAGGTCCCGGCCATCGTCGCCATAGAAGTATTCGTGAAACAGGAAATGGTCACGAAAATGCGGGGCATTCTGCAACCGCTCGTCCGTGCCGAAAGCGGGCCGGCGGCATCCCGCAGGAACAGTTTGCTCAAGCGAGCGGCCAAGAACGTGGCGATTTCCCGAAGCGTGCACAGATAGCCGGAGCCCGTTGTGCACTCCACTTGAAAGGAATCGCCGTGGTACGCATAGGAACGCTGCAACAGTTTACTTATCAAGTAATTGATATAAATTAGACGGGGCCGCGCCAATTAGAGTTGCCACCAAACATGCTCGAATCGGGCTCGCCGGGCAAGTACGCCACGGTAAAGTCGGCGCCGGCCGTGGAGAATCGGCAGGAATGCTCCAGGTGGTGGCGCAACAACGCGCGGATGCCGAATTCTGACAAGAATTCCTTCTCGCACATCAGGCGCAGCGCGTACACGACTATCCAGCTGGTACCGTCCAATTACTGCTTGTGCTCCAGCGCATACCCGCAAACGCCTACCGCTGTACGTTACGGGCATCCGGGGCGGGCATTTGTTCTTGGAGGCGGCGGTAAAACTCGTCGGCCTCCTGCCGGCGCTCAGTAACAACCTAATCAAAACCGGCAAAGGGCGCCGCACAGGCCGTTTGCCGCAAGCGTACCCGCACCGTCTGGGACTAACCAGCTGCAGGAAAGGCGATAATGGGAGCCGCCTTGGTGCTCAGTTGCGCCGCGTTGACGGCCCGCGGGTGGCCCCAGGCCCACGTGTTGCGAAACCACACCTGCGGCAATACGTGCACGGTGGCCGCTTCCGGCCCCCGACTATGCACGGTTACCTAAATCAGTAGGTCGTCGGGGCCCTCTTTGACATACTCCAGAAAAACGTCAAAGTGCCGATTGTCGTCAAAAATGCCGTGTCCAGCAGTTCGTATTCGGGGTAATGCTGCGTATACCGGGCATTTTCTTCCCGTAGCTGCTGGTATCGGAAGGCCTGCTGAGAATACTTATACAGCATCTTCATGTACGAGTGGGTGGGCGGACTATCGAGGTAATAGTACTACTCCCTCACGTCCTCGCTGTGATTGCCCGCGCCGTTGGTCAAACCGAACAAGCGCTCTTTTGGCTGACCGTCACAGCTATTCCAGAGAGCGACTGAAAAGCACAGCCGCTGCCGGACGTCGCTAATGCCACCGATTACTTCTTCGCCCCAGCGGTAGACATAGCTACGGGCTAAGTCGTGGGTAATGTATTTCCACACGTTACCGTCGGCGCTATAGTCTTCGCGAACCGCGCCCCACTGCCGTTCCGTCAGATAAAGCCCAAATTTCTTCCAGGCAACCGTTTGGGCATTATCTTCTACCAAGCATAGTTGTCCTTGTGTCGTAGCGTAATCGTTCGCGACTGATGCGCCCACATCAGTACAAGACCTGGGCCCCCGTACGATTCGCTGGAGTCTCTGGCGCTAACGGCCACCACAAAAAACTACCGCGCTGCCGTAGACGGGTATGGGTGGCCCGCTAGGCGAGCAAAGTCGTTCGCACAGAAAGATTTAGAGGCGAAATGGATTCGGCGCGCAGCTCATTTCTGTTCAATCAGAAGCGGCTTGACGCCTTCCAATATCGACCAAGAGCAAAAGAACCGAGCCGTCGCTCCGGCAGCCTTCCACTCGGACAGGCCGCCGGAGCATTCAGCGCGGGCTCGGGGCCCGCCCGGGGCCCGACGGACGGCTGCGCTCGCGGGTGGCTCGAAACTCAGAACCGGGTTTCCACTGCGGGAAGGTGGTTTCGCTGGCCAGCTTCTGGCCGATGCGGAATAGTAGGCGGGCATCCTGCTCAGCGCCGCGCAAGTCCCATTTGGGGTCGTACTGGTCGGACGGCTGGTGGTAGCTCTTTTCGTCAAAGTCCTTGCGCTGTTTTTCGGCGAAGGCTTTGCCGTGCAGGCGGCTTTCAAACTGGCCGCTGGCATACAGGGCCGGGATGCCCACTTTAGCGAAGCTGAAATGGTCGGAGCGGTAGAAGCTGCCGGTTTCGGGGTGCTGGTAGGGGATGATGTAGCGGTTTTGCTCTTTGGCGGCGGCGCGGGCGTAGTCATCCAGCTCCGACTGCCCGTAGCCCGTGATGGTCACGTCACGCATCGGCCCGAAGGCCAGCAACTCGTCCATGTTGATATCGGCGACTGTGCTGGCTACTGGAAATAGTGGGTGCTGAGCATAATAATTCGAGCCGAGCAGGCCCTGCTCCTCACCGGTTACGGCCAGAAATACGATGCTGCGGGCGGGCTTTTCCTTGGCTTGCATAAAACCGTTGGCAATGGCCAGTAGGCCGGCGCAGCCGCTGGCGTTGTCGAGGGCACCGTTATAAATCGAGTCGCCCGCAATGGC
>JANPOR010000248.1:0-4757 GCA_031428075.1 Hymenobacter sp.
CACCAAGGCCGAAAAAGCCTTCGCGGCCCGCACCAAGCAGGAAAAGGAACGCGCCGCCCAGGTCGACGACATGACCGGCCCGCTGCGCATGATGGTGGGGGCTCTCAAAAAAGACCTTAGCGTGGAACGCCTCGACACGGCGACCCTGCGCCGCGCTACCCCATCCAACGCCAACCTGACTAGCCTTAGCCGGGCCCTCGACCAAAACCTACGCCAGATGGGCCTGGCCGACACCGATGCCTTGGAAAAAGAGTTGGCCAATGGCGCCAAGGAAGAGCAGAGCCTGCTTGACAACTCGCTGAACCTGAGTTTTAATCCGCGGGCCGACATCGTGAAGGACAACCCCGACGATGTGAGCCAGCGCAACTACGGCAACAACGACCTGCACGGGCCCGACCCGCTGCACGGCACCCACGTGTCGGGCATCATCGCGGCCGTGCGCGACAACGGCCTCGGCGTGCAGGGCGTGGCGGGGCCCCTGGTGCGCATCATGACGCTGCGGGCCGTGCCCAACGGCGACGAGCGCGACAAGGACGTGGCCAACGCCATCCGCTATGCCGTCGACAACGGGGCCAAGGTCGTTAACATGAGCTTCGGCAAGGAATTTTCGCCCCAGCGCCCGGCCGTGGAAGCCGCGTTCAAGTACGCTGCCGACCACGACGTGCTGCTGGTGCACGCCGCCGGCAACGAGAACGACGACCTCGACCTGACCAACCACTACCCGGCGGCCCTCACCCTGGCCGGCCAGCCCTTCCCCAACCTCATCACCGTGGGGGCGAGTGGCCCGCACGACGACGCCACGCTGGCAGCCGAGTTCTCGAACTACAGCAAGCGCCAAGTCGACGTGTTCGCGCCCGGCGTGCAGATTTACAGTACCTTACCTGGCAGCACCTACGGCACGGAAAGCGGCACCAGCATGGCCTCGCCCGTGACGGCCGGCGTCGCCGCCACGCTCAAATCGTACTTCCCCACGCTCACAGCGGTGCAATTAAAGGACATCATCCGGCGCTCGGCGCAGGTGCACCACAC
This sequence comes from Hymenobacter sp., assembly GCA_031428075.1. Lineage (GTDB taxonomy): Bacteria > Bacteroidota > Bacteroidia > Cytophagales > Hymenobacteraceae > Hymenobacter. The sequence goes on from JANPOR010000248.1 coordinate 1,030, forward strand.
GCAAGTACTGGTGCCCGGCAGCACGGAGAAAAAGGTGGATTTCGCCACGCTCTCCAACACCGGCGGCGTCGTCGATTTGTACGAGGCCGTGAAGCTGGCCGCGCAGGTAGCAAAGTAGGTTTTTGGGAAGAGGCAAAAATCCCCTGTCATCCGGAACGCAATGCCGGATGACAGGGGATTTTTCGGCTTTCACACCCCCTGCCCCTAACTTTACCCCATGCCCGACGCCGCCCTTATCCTCACCCAGTTGTACCTCTACCCCGTCAAATCGCTCGGCGGCGTGGCCGTGACCGAGGCCGAAGTCACCGACCGGGGCCTGCGCCACGACCGCCGCTGGCTGCTGGTAGACGGGCAAAACCGTTTCCTTACCCAGCGCCAGCACGCCGAATTGGCGCTGTTGGCCGTGGCCCCAGCTTGTGAAGGCTGGCTGATTTCGCACCGCCAGCGACCCGAACTACTACCGCTCTACATTCCGTTTGAGGCCACGCCGGAGCGCACCTTGTTTGTTACCATCTGGGACGATTTGGTGTGGGCTTGGCAGGGCCCCGAGGTGGCCGACGAGTGGCTCAGCGGGGCCCTGGACCGCGAAGTCCGGCTGGTGTACATGTCAGACATGGTGCGGCGCGACGTAGAGCCGAGCCTCAACCCCGAAGGGCAGCTCGCGAGCTTTGCCGACGAATACCCGTTCCTGCTCATCGGCGAAGCTGCTCTGGCCGACCTCAACCAACGTCTGCCCGCGCCCGTGCCGATGAACCGCTTTCGGCCCAACCTCGTGTTTGGCGGGGGCCCTGCTTACGACGACGACGCTTGGGTCGAATTTCAAATTGGCGACGTGCCCTTCCGGGCCATTCGCGGCTGCGGGCGCTGCGTGATGACCACCATCGACCAGACTACCGCCATCAAAACCCCGCACGGCGAGCCCCTGCGCACCCTGGCTACCTACCGAAAAACCGACGGCGCACCCCCCTTCGGCCAAAACGTGACGGGGCCCGGCCACGGCCACCTCCGCCTGGGCGATGCCTTAACGGTGTTACGCCGCCGGTAACCTTCCCGCACCCAATGGACCTCGCGTATCTACTTGATTTCCTGCGCCGCCTCGCTGCTCACAACAGCACGCCCTGGATGGCCGAACACCGCGCCGACTACCAGCAGGCCCGTACCGCTTTCACCGAGCTTATCCGCCGGGTGCTGGCCGAAGCCACTAAAACCGACCCGTCGCTGACCGGCCTCTCCCCGTCCGACGTGATATTTCGGCTCCACAAAAACGACCGAGGCCACCGCGACCCCGAGCCCTACAAACGGCGCATGGGCGCGGGCCTGCTGCGCGGGGGCCGCCACGCCATGCGCGCCGGCTATTACCTAGGCGTGCAGCCCGATGGATTTTCGTCGCTGCGGGTGGGGTTTTTCAATGCCACGCCGGCCGGGGTGGGGGCCCTCCGTCAGGAAATTCATTACAGCGCCAACGAGTTTCACCGCCTACGGCAGGCCCCGGCGCTGCTACGTCACTTCCCGGCCGGCCTCGCCACCGACGGCGAGCAACTGGTGCGCCCGCCCAAAGGCTACCCCGCCGACCATCCCGATTTGGCGTGGCTGAAGCTCAAAAGCTTCGGCGCGGTACGATTTTATTCCGACGCCGAGGTGCAGGGCCCCGGTTTTGTGGGGCAGGCCGTGACAGCCATTGCGGCGGCCCGGCCACTGGTCGATTTTTTCAACGAAGCGCTGGAACCCAACGGATAGACTTTGTAGTCCGCGTTGCTGGGCCGTCGTCGGCCGGACGAAGCGAGCGACGTAGACGGTAAAGTCCGCGCTGCTTTGCTAAAACAGCCCGAACAGCGTAGCGTTGATCCGCTCGATCACGGTGCCTAGGTCTTCGGGGTTGCGCACGTAGTCCAACTCGCTCACGTCGATGATGAGGTGGCGGCCGGGGTAGCCGGCAACCCACTTTTCGTAGTGCCCGTTGAGGTTTTTAAGGTATTCGATGCTGATGCTGTTCTCGTAATCGCGCCCGCGCGCCTCAATCTGACGGATGAGCTTGGACAAGTCGGCCCGCAGGTAGAGCAGCAAATCGGGCGGCTGAACGAGGTTTATCATCGATTCGAACAAGGCGTAGTAGTTGTCGTAGTCGCGCTTCGAGAGCAGGCCCGACTCGCGGAGGTTGGCGGCAAAGATGTGGGCGTCTTCGTAGATGGTACGGTCCTGCACGACGCCCTTGCCCGCCTGCGTCAACTCCTTGATGCGTTGCGTCTGGCGGAATCGTCCATTCAGGAAATACACCTGAAGGTGGAACGCCCAGCGGGGCATGTCGTGGTAAAAGTCCTTGAGGTAAGGGTTGTCGTCGACGTCCTCCAAAAACACTTCCCAGCGGAAGTGCTGGGCCAGCCTGTAGGCCAGCGTGGTTTTACCGGCCCCGATGTTGCCGACGATGGCAATGTGCATATGCGCTCACACTAAACTGATTGGGCAAAAATTGCGAAGCCCAAAGGTAGGGCCCCGGGACCCGCCTAGTTAGCGAGCCGCTCCTTGAGCTGGCGGGCCCCATATAAAGTGTGGAACTCGGCCTGAATGGAGCGGACGTTCAGGCGGTCGTTGATGGACAGCGTAGTGCGCACTTGCTCGTAGCGCTGGTTGAGGCGGGCAAGCACGGCAGCGGCGGCGCTCCAGTCGTCTTCGCTCCATTGGCGGCGCTGCTCCTGGCATACCCCAATGAAGTGCTCGTAGAGGCCGGGCAGCTCGTCGGCGCGCGTGCGGGCTAGGTTAAGGTCAGCCCCCAGCAGGCGCGCGGTGGGCGTGGGGGCCCCAACGGTGCGGGGGGCCGAAGCCGGGCGGCCGACGCTGGGGCGGCTGCCCACCAGCTCGCCGGACCGGCGCAGGCTGTCGGATACGTTGGATATTTGGGCACGGGCGGGGGCCTGGGCGGCCATCAGTAGGCCGACGAGGGGTAAGGTCAGTTTCAGGAAATGAGGCATAATGGAGAGCGGCGCGAAGCCTGGCATTTTGGCAAGGTGAACGTCGAGAACAGCTGCCCCGTACAAAAAGCGGACAATTTTTGTTTTTTTGGCCCCAATTTCGTGTTTTGCTTCGCCGTATGACCACCCCGCCCGCGCCGCCGCGCATCGTGCCCGCTACCCTCCGCGACATTCCCACCATCATCCAGTTGGCCGAGGGCACTTGGGAGCCCACCTACCGCTTCATCCTCTCGCGCGAGCAGATGGAATACATGTACCGCGTTATCTACACGCCCGCCGCCCTCAGGCGCCAGATGACCGAGCAACACCACGCGTTTCTGCTGGCTTATGTGGACGGGCAGCCGGCCGGCTACGCGTCCTTCGGCCCGCAGCCTCCCGTAGATGGGGGCCACAGCCCCGGTGCTCCACTCACCGAGTACAGGTTGCACAAAATCTACGTGTTGCCCACCCAGCAAGGCCTGGGCCTGGGCCTGCACCTCATCGAAGCGGTGGAGGAAACTGCCCGCAACGCCGGCGGCCGCACCCTCGACCTAAACGTGAACCGCTACAACCCCGCCATCAGCTTCTACGAGCGGCGCGGCTTCGTGCGCCAACGCGAGGAAGACGTGCCCATCGGCCCCTACTTCATGAACGACTACGTAATGCGCAAAGCACTGTAGCTTAATTAATAATTGTTGCTTTTCAAGTGATTCTCATTCGCGCATTTCCAAACTAAATCAACTTCTACTTCTTAATCACGCTGGAAGATGGTACTACCATCAT
>JANPOR010000249.1:0-11524 GCA_031428075.1 Hymenobacter sp.
GTAGTGCGCACCACCCAGGCCGTGGCGGCGTCGCAGCACGTATCGGAAGTGGCCAACGACCTGCTCCGCAGCGTGATCGACATGGAAACCGGCTTCCGCGGCTATTTGGTGTCGGCCAACGAACAGTCCCTCGAGTCTTACTACCAAGGCGAGCGGCGGCTGGTAGGCCGCTTCAACGACCTGCGCACCTTGGTGGCCAATAGCCCGGTGCAGCTGGATCACCTCAACCGCTCGCAGCGCCTGTTTCAGCAATGGAGCGGCTACACACACCTCATCATCAACGAAAAACGCCGGGTACACGAGCAAGACCCTGCCCTAGAAGCCCTCCAGGGCCTGCCCCACCGCCGCCTGGCGGAGGGCCTCACCGGCAAGCAGATAATGGATAACATCCGTTATCACCTCAACCAGTTCGACGTGCTCGAAAACGTGACCCGCCAGCAGCTGGCCGGGCAGCGCGATGCCAGCCTGGGCCGTGCCCAATGGATTTCCATCGTCGCCGCTGTAGCGGCACTGGCACTCGGGCTGGCATGGGCCACGTACTTAGTACGGGTGCTGTCGCGGCGGCTTGGCGGACTGGTGGGCCTGGCCCGCCGCCTTGCCGCGGGCGAATACGATGCCCAAATGATCGACAACAGCCACGACGAACTGAGCCTGCTCACGGGGGCCCTCAACGGGTTGGGCCAAACCATCAGCGCCAGTATTAGCCAGCTCGAAGCCCGGAACCGTGAGCTGGACCAGTTTGCCTATGTGGTGTCGCACGATTTAAAAGCGCCCTTGCGCGGCATCGAGAGCGCCTCACGCTGGATTGAGGAGGATATGGGCACGGCCCACTTGCCGCCCGACGTGCGCGAGTTCCTTGCCCTGATGCGCCAACGGGTACACCGCATGGAAAACCTCATCACTGGCATCCTAGACTTGGCACGGGTAGGCCGGGCAGCCGAGGCCCATGAAACGGTATTTGTGCGCCAGCTGCTGCGCGAAATCACGGCTAATCTTAACCTGCCGGCCGGCCTGCAATTCGATCTGCCATTTTTTCTACCCACACTCGTTACCACCCGGGTGCAGATGGAACAGGTATTCACCAACCTCATCAGCAATGCCGTGAAATACCACGAGCGCCCCGAAGCGGCCACCATTCGTATTGGCTGTGACGACGCCGGCGACTTCTACCGCTTTTCGGTTTCCGACGATGGGCCGGGCATCGCGCCGGAGTACCACGAACGGATTTTTGTCATTTTCCAGACCTTAGTGGAACGCGACACTTTGGAGAGCACCGGTGTGGGCTTGGCGATTGTCAAGAAAATTGTGGACCGCCAGGGTGGCACCATCGGCGTGGAATCAGAGCCGGGACATGGGGCCTCGTTTGTGTTCACCTGGCCCAAGCAGCCGGCCAGCAACCGGTCGAAGGCGGCACTTACCAAAACCACTGCATCCGTGCTGGCTACCTAAGCCACTGCTTCCCTTATTTTGCACCAACTGTCTTGGCAAAATTTATTTTTCGTTTATGACACCCGAATCTACCCGTAATATCTTGTTGGTCGAAGACGACCAGATGGATGTGATAAATGTGCAGCGCGAGCTGCGTCGCCAGCACATCGAAGTGCCCATTGCCCACGCTCGCAACGGCCGCGAAGCCCTTGACATGCTGCGCGGCGAAAACGGCCAAGCCCGAATCGCCAGGCCCAACGTAGTGATGCTCGACATCAACATGCCCCGCATGAACGGCCTGGAACTGCTGGAAACCCTGCGCGCCGACCCCGAGTTTGCGGACCTGAACGTGTTCATCATGACCACCTCGGACCTCGACTCGGACCGCTGCAAGGCCCGGCAGCTAGCCGTGAGCGGCTACATCATCAAGCCCTTAAGCTTCGAAACCTTTGGCGAGGGCGGCACCAGCGTCGACGGCTTTAGCCTGTTCCTAGACTTGATTCAGCTGAAAGGGTGAGCGCCGCCCGGCACCGCCCGCCTCTGCTTGCCACCCACACCGGGCTACCACTCGAAGCCGGCATCGACGAGGCCGGCCGCGGCTGCCTTGCCGGGCCGGTGTTCGCGGCGGCCGTCATTTTGCCGCCTGGGTTCGCCCCACTTTTGCTGCGCGACTCCAAGCAACTCAGCGCCAAGCAGCGCGAAAGCCTTCGCCCACTTATTTGCGCCGAAGCCGTAGCTTGGGCGGTGGGCGAGGCGTCAGTGGAGGAAATTGGGGCCCTCAATATTGCCCAGGCTAGCTATTTGGCCATGCACCGGGCCGTAAGGGCCCTGTCCTTAGTACCGGCCCACCTACTCGTCGATGGCAACCGCTTCCGGCCGCTGGATGACTTTGCCTATACCTGCGTGGTGGGCGGCGATGGCCGCTACCGTAGCATCGCCGCGGCGTCGGTACTTGCCAAAACCTTCCGCGACGAGCGCATGGCGGCCCTGACCCATGAGTTTCCGGCCTATGGCTGGGAGCAAAATGCGGGCTACCCCACCGCGGCCCACCGGGCAGCTATCCGCGCCCAGGGGCCGTCGCCGCTACACCGGCCGGGGTTTCGGCTGCTGTAGCGAAAACTTGAACGAGCAAGGGCGCCGCCGGTATAAGCTGCCGGCGGGGCCTCCACGTCGATTAAAAACAAAGAAGTCGGTGGCTAGTGCTTGCCGGCGGTGCTGCCTTCGTCGATGGAGCCGGTTTCGCCGCGGCGCTGGCCTTGGCTATCACGGGGGCCCTCGTCGATTTCCGCGTCTTCGTCGGCGCTTACGTACACATTAGTAGTGGGGCCGAGGCCGTTGGTTTTTGCAGCCAAGTCGGCTTCGGCTTGGGCGTGTTTGAGGTTAAAGAGCGGGTCAGTGGCCTCGTCAGGAGATTCGGCTTTTTTAGGCGAATTTTTAGGCATGAATGGATGACCCCGGGCCGGGAAGTGGGCGGCATGGGGCTACCATTGGTCTACGCAGGCCACCTGAACGGGGTTGAGGACATAAAAAAGGCCGCTGCCCAAGGGCAGCGGCCTTACAAGTGGCAGAGCCGGCCGGAAGCCGTCTACCCCAGCTTTTTGGCTGGCTCCACCAGCGCACGAGAGGTCCTTCCTTTCCACATTTCCAGCCCGTGCGGGGCACTTATGGAACAAATATACAGGAATCGTTGGAGCAATCATCTTTAAATTTAGACCAATGCAAATACTTGCTCGACCAGCAAGCATTATTTCTATCCGAACGAGTAAAAACCCGTTCCGGCGGCGGTGGGCAGGGCGTAATTTTGCCGGGCGCTTTTCTTTGCTCCATGCTGCTTTGCCTATGATTCCCGACCCTAACTTTGACGAAACCCACAACCCTTGGCGCGTGCTGGCCAGCGCCGTGAAATACCAAAACCCCTGGATTTCAGTCCGCGAAGACCGGGTACTAAACCCCAGCGGCGGCACGGGCATCTACGGCGTGGTTACGATGAAAAACAAGGCCATCGGAATCGTGCCCGTCGACGCCGAAGGCAATACCTGGCTCGTGGGCCAGTACCGTTACCCGTTGAACGAGTACAGTTGGGAAATTCCGATGGGCGGCGGCCCTGTGGAACTGGACGTTCTCGAATCGGCCCAGCGCGAGCTGCGCGAAGAAACCGGCCTACTGGCCGCCCGCTGGACGCGCATCGCCCGCCTGCACACCTCCAACTCGGTCACCGACGAAGAAGGCTTCGTGTTCTTGGCCGAGGACCTGACGCCGGGCGAAACCGAGCCCGAAGAAACCGAGGCCCTACGCCTCTGGAAGCTGCCCTTGGCCGAAGCCGTGCAGATGGCCCTCGACGACCGCATCACCGACGGCATCAGCGTGGCGGGCCTGCTGAAAGCCGAGCGGGTGCTGGTGGCGCGGGCGCGGGGCTAACTTTGACCCATGCGCCACCTGCTTCGCTACCTCGGCCATCGTTTGTACACCACTTGGGCCACGTTCTGGTTTGTACTACCGTTTGTGGTCACCTACCCGGTGCAGTGGTGGCTGGGGCGTACACCGGCCGGCTACCCCCGGCTGCACCAGATTTACAGCGGTTGGTCCCGGTTTTCGATAGCCTTGTGGGGCGTTCCAATTGAGAAAATTCAAGAAGCAGAAGGGCCCCTGCCCCAGCCATGCGTGTACGTGGCCAACCACGGCTCCTATATAGACATCATGCTACTGTTCAAGACTATCCCCGGCTACCTGAACATGATGGGCAAGCACACGCTGGCCAAGATACCGTTGTGGGGACCCCTGTTCGGCCGCGTTTACATTACTGTTGACAGAACCAGCGCCCTGAGCCGGGGCCGGGCCCTGGTGGCTGCCCGCCAAGGCTTGGCCGCTGGCCGTAGCATTGCCATTTTCGCCGAGGGACGCATCTCGCCCACGCCCGGCCGTGAGTTGCTACCGTTTCAAGACGGAGCCTTTCAACTAGCCATTGCTGCCGGCGTGCCCATCGTGCCCGTGAGCATGCCCCTTAACCACATGTTCATGCCCGACGTGAAAGGCAGCCTGCGGGTACGGCACCACCGCCTCAAGATCGTGTTTCACGCTCCCATTCAGACTACTGGACTCACTGCGGCCGATGTGCCCGGCCTCAAAGCCCGCGTCGCGTCGCAGCTTACCGCAGAATTTTTGCCCGAAGGTGCCGAGAAACCGGGGCCAAGCACATGGCGCAAAGCGTAATACTAGTTTCGGGCGGCTTGTTGTTACGGGTAAAGCAAAAAATCTGAGTCGGTTGAGTGAGGATTTCTCAGCTTGCTTCGTTCGAAACGACAATTTTCAATATCTTAGTAATCCAGACTTTCCAAAATGAGCACTGATCTTGCCACCCTGCGTGGCCTCGCCCACCTGGCCCGCCTTGAATTCGACGAAACTCGCGAGCAGCAGATGCTCAGCGACTTGAACAACATCCTCGACTTCGTGGCTCAACTTGATGCCGTGGACACGACCGATGTGGAACCGCTGGTACATCTATCGCAAGAAATCAATGTGTTGCGCGACGACGAAGCTCGCAACACTGTGAGCCACCAAGACGGATTGCGCAACGCTCCGCGCAAGGATTCGGATTATTTCCGGGTACCCAAAGTGCTCGACTAGTTGGCGGCACCTGCACTTTCCAAGGGGGCCGTCCGCCCTTGGCGTCCCGCCTTGCTCATCGGGCTGGCAGCGCTGGCCGTGGGCTTAGCGACGTACTACTATTTCGCGGGCCCAGCGGCACTACCCCTGCTACTTGTGCCGCACCTGCTGCCCCAATCCCTCACCCTGCAAACTCTGGCCGTGGGGCCGGTGCTGCTGCCCGTGCAAGCCAGCGGTTTCGGTGTGAGTTTGACGCACGACATAGCGGGGCCGTTTGCGCAACCGCTGGCAGCGGGCTTATTTATAGGACTGCTCGCCGGGGCCCTGGCGGGCTGGGTGGCAGTAGCAAGCACCCTGCGCCGGGGGCCCTTCGTGGCCGCTATGGTACCAGTCATTTTCCTGTTGATGTCGCTCAACCTGGACTTGGTGGGTGTCTTTTCGGTTGAGAAACAGTATTTCCTGGTCCTAGCGCTGGCCTTGGTGGGTGGACTCGCCTTCGGGCTGCACGCTTATGGTGAGCGGGTGCCGCTGGCGGGGCGGGCAGCGTTGTGCGCAGCCCTCATGGCCGGGCTGGGGGCCCTATTGGTGGCACGCGGCCAACTCGCACCCGCCGACTTAGCCTTGCAGGTGGCTGCCTACGCCACGCCGGGCGGGGCCGTACTAGTGGCCGCGTTGGTGTTGTGGGTAGGCATTGAAAATGTGCGGGGCCTGCTGTGGCTTGCCGGTCGGGCCGCTACGCCTGAGGCCCGGCTGGGTCTGGGCCCGTTCGTAGGGGTAAGCTTACTTTACATTGGCCTGCTGGCTTGGTGGTTTTGGACCGATGGGCGATTGCCGCTATACCGCGGTGTGGGCCTCGACCCGTTCGTGCTGCTGCTTCCTGCCGTGCTGGTGGCCGGGCTGGGGCTGCGCTTGCGCGCGCCCAGCTACGCGGCCTGGGTGCCTTACGCGCCCGGGGCCGCCCAGTTCTATCCCTTGCTGCTGATGGCCGCAGCCGGGGCCCTGGCCTACGCCCTGGCCACCGACAATACGCCGCTGCTGGCAGCAGCGCGCAACTTCAGCGGGGTAGCGCTGCTGGTGCTGGGGGCCTCATTTTTGGTGTATGCGTTAGTGAATTTTGGGCCGCTCTTGCGGCAGCGATTGCCAGTGTACCGGGTAGCATTTATGCCCCGGCGCCTGCCTTTTTATACGGTATACGTTTTAGGCTTGGGCGCGCTGCTGGCCGTGCAACTGCGCCTCGACTGGCCCCTAATTTCCCAGGTGCGGGCCGGCTTCTACAATTACCTCGGCGACCTCACCCGCCGGCAGAGCGAAGCCCGTCCCGACGACCTCGGCCTGGCCTTGCTGGCCGAGCGATACTACGCCGAAAGTGGCGACGTGCTCGACCGCAACAACCTGTACGCCCAACTGGGGCGGGCGGCCCTGTACCGTGCCCGAGAGCAGCGCCAAAACGAAATTAACGCTTTACGCCGGGCCCTGCTGCCCGCGCCCAACGAGAAGGCGTCGCTGCGCCTGGCCGCCCTCGGCACCGCGCCTCAAGACTTGTTCGACGACCTCGATGTGCTTCGCCAAGGCTTACGGCGGCAACCCAGCAGCGCCGCCCTGGCCGGCGACTTGGCCCAGCTATTTACCCAAACGGCCCTCACTGATTCGGTGGCGTTTTACCTCGACAAAGCCGAGCAGTTGGCCCCTGGCTCCTACCCCGGCCGCACCAATCGGCTGGCGTTTCTTTTGCAGCAAAATCTGTTACCCGCAGCCCAGAAGCTAGCCCGGGACTTCCGCCCCAACGCCAACGAGCCCGCCCTCGCCAGCAACCTGACGCTGCTGCGGCTGCGGCTACACCTGCCGGCCGCCCCGAATATCAGTCTTGCCAACGACGACCTCGACGCGACCACGTTTGCAACGGTGTACCACGCGGCGCTAGCGGCGGCCGCCCGGGGCCGACCAGCATTGCTGCCTACCCTAACGCGCCTCGCGGCTCGTCCCGCCAATGAGCCTTACTACGAGCAGCTGCTATTTTTGCAGGCCCTTACACGCCACGCTGTGGGGCAGGAGCAAATAGCCCGGCAACTGTTGGCACCGCTGGCGGCTGGTACCAACGCCACGGCTGGCTATTACCAGCAGTTGCTGGGCTTATGGCAGTTTCAGCAGGGCCAGTACGCCACTGCCGCCGACCAATTAGCTTTAGCGGCCGCCCACGGGGCTACCAGCGCCCCGCTGGCCCGCGCCGTTGCTCTGGCCCTGGCTGGCCGGCCTGACTCGGCCCGTGCTGCGCTGGCCTGGATTGAGGCCGCATCCGATACGGCCCTGCGCCGAGGCGCGGGGCCCCTGGCTAAGGCCCTGCCCACGGCCAACGTAGACCAGTGGCGCACCAATTTTGCGGCCCGCTACCCACACCTGGGCGACGCTTGGCTAGCGCAAGCCGCCGGGAACGGCCCGGGAGCGGACCGTCTTTACCAACGCATCGTGCGCGAGGCCCCGTTCAACGAGCCAGCGGTACTGGCAGCGGCGGAGTATTATACCCAGCGCCACGACTACCCATCGGCCTACAACGCATTGCAGGCCGGTCTGGTCGAAAACCCCACCTCGCCAACGCTGTTGCAAGCCTACGTGTTGGCGGCAGCCGATGCCGGCTTGCCCGGCTACGCCACCGACGCGCTGGCGCAGTTACGCCAGCGATTACCGGCGATTTCCTTTGCGGCACTCCAGGCCCGGTTCGCCGCGCGCCGGGCTGCCCATACAGCTTTTTAAGTGGTCATACGTCAGTACTTAGTACTTTGGCTAAGCGCTGTATCTCAAGCCTTCCCTTCCACCGCCTGACCACCTATATGTCTCCAGACGTTATTGAAACCCACAACATCGCCCGGATGTACCGCATGGGCACCGAGGAAATCCACGCCCTGCGCTCGGTCAGCATTCGGATTGCGCGAGGCGAGTACGTGGCATTTATGGGGCCCTCGGGATCGGGTAAGTCCACGCTGATGAACATTATTGGCTGCCTCGACACGCCCAGCGGGGGCCAGTACATTCTCAATGGCCAAGACGTGAGCCGCATGAGCGATAATTCTTTAGCTGAGGTGCGCAACAAAGAAATTGGCTTCGTCTTCCAAACGTTTAACCTGCTGCCCCGCGCCTCGTCGCTCGATAATGTGGCCCTGCCGCTCATCTATGCTGGCTGCGGCAAGCGGGAGCGCGACGAACGCGCCATGCACACGCTGCAAAGCGTGGGCCTCGGCGACCGCGCCAAGCACCGCCCCAACGAACTCAGCGGCGGCCAACGCCAACGCGTCGCCATCGCCAGGGCCCTCGTCAATAACCCCAGCATCATCTTGGCTGACGAGCCAACGGGCAACCTTGATAGCAAGACCAGCTACGAAATCATGGAACTGTTTGAGGCCCTCTACGCCAAGGGCAATACCATTATCATGGTGACGCATGAAGAGGATATTGCTCGCTACGCTCACCGCATCGTGCGCCTGCGCGACGGCCTAGTAGAATCGGACCAAGTAAACACTGAAGTGGCCCAGCATCACAGCACGGCCGGCCATTAATGCAGTTAGTAGCGAACAATGGTGTTGTTTCCGTTTTTGCTTACTGTTAACTTAACTATCTACTACGAAAATGAAAATTTACACCCGCACTGGCGACCAAGGCTTGACCTCACTCATCGGGGGCACGCGCGTGCCCAAGAGCAGCCTGCGCATCGAAGCCTACGGCACCGTGGACGAGTTGAACGCCTGCGTCGGCTTGTTGCGCGACCAAGACATTAACGCATCGCGTCGGCCGCTGCTGAAGGAGCTTCAGGACCGGCTCTTCACCATCGGCTCAGCGCTGGCCGCCGACCCGGAAAAGTCGCGCATGAAGCTGCCCGACCTGCATGAGGCCGATGTAACGCTGCTCGAAGACGAGATGGACCGTATGAACGTTGACCTGCCCGAGTTGCACGCCTTCATTCTGCCCGGGGGCCACCCTGCCGTGAGCCACGCCCACGTGGCCCGCTGCGTGTGCCGCCGCGCCGAGCGCCTCGCCATTCACCTGCGTGAGGAATCGTTCGTGGCCGATTTGGTGGTGATGTACCTCAACCGCCTATCCGATTACCTCTTCGTACTGAGCCGCTATATGGCCTACGAGCTAGGTGTGGAGGAAGTAATCTGGAAGGCGCGGGTCTAACCTCGTCAGTCGGTTACGGCGGCAATCCGTACCTTCGTTGTACCTATTCCCACCCGTTTTCCGACCCTTATTTTTACGCTTATGCTTGAGACCCTAGCCATTCGTACCCAACGCACTGCCAATTCGCGCATCGCTGAACGCGACGCCGCCCCCTTGGAGTTCGGCAAAGTATTTTCCGACCACATGCTTGTCGTGGACTACTGCGACGGCGAGTGGCAGGATGCTCAGATCATGCCCTTCGGCGACATGCCCGTGAGTCCGGCCAATTCGGCCCTGCATTACGGCCAAGCTATTTTTGAGGGCATGAAAGCCTACCCCAGCGCCGGTGGCGGCGTGGTCCTCTTTCGTCCCCTCGACAACTGGGCCCGCCTCAATGCCTCAGCCGAGCGCATGTGCATGCCGCCCATTCCGGAAGAGCTGTTCATGCAAGGTATCAAAGAGTTGGTACGCCTTGATGCCCCCTGGGTGCCCACGGTGCCCGGTGGGTCGCTTTACATAAGGCCCTTTATGTTCGCTACCGACGGCATGCTGGGCGTGCGGCCGTCCGACACGTACCGCTTCGCCATCATCACCTGCCCGGTGGGTCTTTACTACAACAAGCCATTGCGCGTGCGTTTCGAGCAGAAGTACGTGCGCTCGGCCGAGGGCGGTGCGGGCTTTGCCAAAAACGCTGGCAACTACGGCGCGGCCATGTATCCCACTAAGCTGGCTCAGCAGGAAGGCTACAATCAACTCATCTGGACCGATTCCTCGGAGCACCAGTACGTGGAGGAGTCGGGCACGATGAACATTGTGTTTGTTCTTGACGGCAAGCTTGCTACCCCCGCGCTCAGCACATCTATCCTCGATGGCATCACGCGCCGCTCAGTGCTCCAATTGGCCCGCGACATGGGCGTGCCGGTGGAAGAGCGCCGCGTGAGCAGTCGCGAAATCATAGCGGCCCTGAAGACAGGCACGCTAAACGAAGCTTTCGGGGTGGGCACGGCGGCTACCATCGCACCCATCGCCACCATCGGCTACGAAGGGCACGATTACGAATTGCCCACCGCCAGCCCCGACGCGCTGTCGAAGCGCATTAGCGCGGCCCTCGACGGGATCCGCACCGGCCAAGCCCCCGACCCGCACGGCTGGGTGGTGCCCGTAGGCGAATAACGTATAGGTGACGGAGCAGCCAAGTAATTGGTTTACCGCTTCACAACTCGCGACCAAAGGCAGTTGGCCCAAGAAGGGGCCGGCTGCCTTTTTTTATGGACCTTTGCTAATCCAAATTCAACCCTTACCATTTAACACTCCTAAGAATGACTCAAGACCACGTGCGGGACTTGAAGGGCCGTGCCGAGGCCCTAAGGAGGTATCTTTGACTACGATACCCGCAAAGAACAAGTAGTTACGGCCGAGGCCGAAACCATGGCCCCCGACTTTTGGGATGATTCGAAGGCGGCTGAGATTAAGCTCCGGGAAATCAAATCCGTGAAGATCTGGACCGACGATTTTGAGGCCGTGCAACAAGCCGTGGCCGACACCGAGGTGCTTTTCGACTTCTACCGAGAAGGTGACGCCACAGAATCTGAGGTGCAGACCGAATTCGACGCCGCCCAACAAAAAGTGGAGGCCCTGGAATTCAAGCGGATGCTCTCCAACGAGGAAGACCAACTGCCGGCGGTCATCGAAATTAACCCCGGCGCGGGCGGCACTGAAAGCCAAGATTGGGCCGAGATGCTCATGCGCATGTACATCATGTGGGGCGAGCGTCATGGCTTCGGCGTGCGCCAGCTTAGCTACCAGCCCGGCGAAGGAGCCGGCATCAAGTCGGCGTCGCTGGAAATCGATGGTCCCTTTGCTTACGGCTATCTGAAGAGCGAAATTGGCGTGCACCGGCTGGTGCGCATGTCGCCTTTCGACAGCAGCGGGCGCCGGCATACCTCATTCGCATCGGTATTTGCTTACCCCGTTGTGGATGACACCATTGTCATCGACGTCAACCCCGCCGACATTTCCTGGGACACGTTTCGGGCCGGCGGCGCGGGGGGCCAGAACGTGAACAAGGTCGAAACCGCCGTGCGCCTTACCCACGCGCCATCCGGCATTATTATCGCCGTGCAAATTGAGCGCAGCCAACTCATGAATAAAGAACACGCCCTGCGTATGCTCCGCTCCCGCCTCTACCAAATGGAGTTGGACAAGCGCCGCGTTGAACGCGACAAGGTAGAGGCCACTAAAAAGCGCATCGATTTTGGTTCGCAGATCCGCAACTATGTACTGCATCCTTATAAATTAGTTAAGGATGCGCGCACTGGAGTAGAAAGGTCCGATGCCAACAACGTGT
>JANPOR010000250.1:0-9834 GCA_031428075.1 Hymenobacter sp.
TTCCGTCCCGCCCGCTTCGCTCCCGACGCGACGCGCCCGCTGGTGCCCTTCGCTTATGCGCCCTTTGGTGGGGGCCCCCGCCTGTGCGTGGGCCTGCAATTCGCCCTCACCGAAATGCAGCTGGTGGTCGTCGAGCTATTGCGGAAGTTTGACGTGGAGTGGCCCGCCGGCCAGCCGCTGGTAGCCGAGCAGCCGCTCATCACGTTGCGGCCGAGGGGCGATTTTCAAGTGCGGCTGCGCTTGCGGTAACACTATCGAAGGTCTGTTGTCCGCTAGATGAATAGGTTTCCGTTAGAGTAAACTCTCCAATAATTTGTTGCTAACAACCTGCTGATCAAGTTGCTAAATGATACGTTAGCACTGGCGGGAAGGCATGGGTGGCCACGGTTTCGGCAATGCTAGTGCGCAGAAAGCGGCTCAGGCCCGAGCGGGCGTGGGTGGGAATCACCACCATGTCGGCGGCCACCCGCTGGGCATACTCTTCGATGCCCGCGCTGGTGTAGTCCGCATCTACCTCGGCAGCTACATAATTGGTAAGCTGCTGTTGCTGGGCAAAGTCCTGCATCTGCTGCTGCGCGACGTGGCCGTTGCCGCCCGCGGCCACGTGCAACAAGTGCAGCGTCGCGCTGGGAAAAACGGCCTGTACCTGGCGCAGGCCGTCGAGGGCCCTGACGGCCTCGGCAGAAAAATCGGATGGGAATACGATGGTTCGCACGTCAAAATCTGCGTGCGGATGCTTCACCGTGAGCACGGGGCACGGGGCTAGTCGAATCAGGCGCTCAGTGGTCGAGCTCACGAAAAAATGTTCCACGGCCCCGTGGCCACGTGCGCCCACCACTACCAAGTCGCTGGCGTGTTGCTGAATGGCTGTCATGATGCCGTCGCCGACGCGCGCTATTTCAACCACGTCCTGCACCGGGACCCCGGCGGCCGCAGCCTCGTCCTTTAGCGTGTGCATGCGGCGCTTGGTCACCTCCATCAGCTTGATGGTGAAGATTTGGTCGATGCTGTTGCCACTCACCGGCCCGCCGACGGTGCTAAAACCGCCCGAAACGCCTTCCGCCGCTTCCAGCACGTGCAGCAGGGTGATTTGGCCGCCCGTGTGTTTGGCTAATTGCACGGCCACCCGAAGGGCATTGTGCGCTTCGTGCGAAAAATCGGTGGCAACCAAGATATTTTTCATGGCCGGGAAGAATAAGGGTGAAAGAAAAAATTACCGCATCAATCGCAGGCCGTACAGGGTAGCTAGGAATTGATTAGTAATATACTACAAGGAACTCTTTGTTCCCCTTATTCGCCTATTTGCCCGGGCCTTACTCTTTCAGCAGTCTGTCAACCTCTTGGTTGAAAGCCGCCGTTTCCTCGGCGTAATATTTACCGGTGCCGGGCCCGCTGAAGCCGGTGTGGATCTTCCGCACCGCGCCTTTTTTGTCGATGAAAATGGTGGTTGGAAAAGCCATAAACTTGGCCAGCTGTGGCAGGGACCTGGCCACCGAATCCTTGTTCGACACGCCAGCCACGGCCAGGTCGTAGCCGATGCTGTAGCGCTCCCGCAGCTTGCGTAGGCGCGGGGCCGCCTTGTCGTACTCGGGGCTGCGCTCGTAGCCGAGGCCGATAATTTCGACGCCACGCTGCTTGTTTTTGTTATACCAGGGGGCCAGGAAGGCGGTTTCGTCCATGCAATTGGGGCACCACGAGCCCAGCACTTGCAGTACCAGTACTTTGCCGCGGTACTTGGGGTCGGTGGGGGAGATGCTGCCGCCCTCGAAGATATTGGGAAACTTGAAGCTCAGCCGCGACTCGCCTTTTTTAAGGTAAGTGAGAGTGTCGGCGTCGGGCAGTCTGGCCTTGGGTTCGAGGATAGCGGTCCAGGTTTCGTGGCCGGTTTTACCAGAGTAATAGTTGCCCTTGAGCTGCACGGGGCTCGTTTTGGTGGCCACGAACAGAAAGCCGTGGCCACCATCGAACGTGCTCAATTTCAACTGGTCGCCCACGGTCTGGCCGGCCAGGTAGCGGTAATCGCCGGTGCTGGTAAGGAAGGTGCCGGTCACGTCGTGTTTGCTCTGCTGAAACACTCCCACGGCCGGGTAAGTCTTGCCATCTTCGCCTGTAAACTTCACCGCCCACTTGCCGGCAAGTGGCTGACCTTGACTGCTAGGGTCGGCCGCGAACAACTGCTGCGCGCCGGCCGTGGCCGTCAGCGGCACGCGGTAGGGGCCCTTGGCGTCGTACTTCACCCACGCGCCTTTCAGCTTGCCGGCCCCATCGGCCCGCACCACTAGGGCAGCGTCGAACACGTGCAACTTGATAGTCGCCGAGTCGCCAGCGCCCGAGATTTCGGGGCAGCGCAGACGCTCCTCGCCGTTCAGGCCTTTGTTGATGAGGTACACCACTGGCTTGCCAGCTTCGGTTTTCACTTCGAATAAAAACGGCAATTGCTGGCCTTGTATCGCCAGCTCGCCGCGCCAGGGCCCCGGGGTAAGCAGCGCGGCGACCGAGGCACCGCCCGCGGCTGCGGTTTCGGTACTGGTAGGATTACCCTGGCAGCCTGTCAGGCTTAACGCGACTCCGGCTAGTAAGGCCAGCAAAACATTCTTCATGGAAACGGCGAAAAGCAAACGTGAAGGCCCACAACCCCGACCGGCCCAAGTAAGTTAAACAAACGGGCCAAGCCGCGAAATAACGCCCGCCAACTGGATTAGGCGTAACCTGACGGGTATGCTACATTTGCACAACCACTTTTTTATAGACTCTCCTATGGCTTTCGACCTGGAAATGATTCGCGGCGTGTACGCCGGCATGGGGGCCCGCATCGAGGCGGCCCGCGCTGCCGTGGCCCGCCCGCTCACCCTCACCGAGAAAATTCTCTACGCCCATCTTTTTGGCGGCGACGTGAAGCAAGCCTACGAGCGCGGCGTTTCCTACGTTGATTTTGCCCCCGACCGCGTGGCCATGCAGGATGCCACGGCCCAGATGGCGCTGCTCCAGTTCATGCAGGCCGGCAAGTCCACGGCCGCCGTGCCCAGCACCGTGCATTGCGACCACCTCATCCAGGCCAAAGACGGCGCGACCGAAGATTTGGCCGAAGCCAACACCGAAAATAAGGAAGTATACGACTTCCTGGCTTCGGTTTCCAACAAGTACGGCATTGGTTTTTGGAAGCCCGGCGCGGGCATTATTCACCAAGTGGTGTTGGAAAACTATGCTTTCCCCGGCGGCATGATGATTGGCACCGATTCGCACACCCCCAACGCCGGGGGCCTGGGCATGGTGGCCATCGGTGTGGGCGGCGCAGATGCCGTGGATGTGATGGCGGGCATGGCCTGGGAATTGAAATTCCCGAAGGTGATTGGCGTGAAGCTGACCGGCAAAATGAGCGGCTGGACCTCGGCCAAAGACGTGATTCTGAAGGTGGCCGGTATCCTTACCGTGAAGGGCGGCACCGGGGCCATCGTCGAGTATTTCGGGGAGGGCGCAGAAAGCCTGAGCGCCACCGGCAAGGGTACTATTTGCAACATGGGCGCGGAAATTGGGGCCACCACCTCGGTGTTTGCCTACGACGAAAAGATGGGCGATTACCTGCGCGGGACCGGCCGCGCCGAAATCGCCGCCGCCGCCGCCGCCGTGGCCGCCCACCTGCGCGCCGACGACGAAGTGTACGCCCAGCCCGAGAAATACTACGACCAGCTCATCGAACTCAACCTCTCCGAGCTGGAGCCCTACGTGAACGGCCCCTTCACGCCGGATGCCGCGTGGCCTATCTCGGAGTTTGCCGCCGCCGTGAAAGAGCACGGCTGGCCCGAGAAATTGGAAGTGGGCCTCATCGGCTCCTGCACCAACTCGAGTTACGAAGACATCACCCGCGCTGCTTCCATCGCCGCGCAAGCCGTGAGCAAGGGCCTGCACGTGGCCGCTGAGTTTACCATCACGCCCGGCTCGGAACTGGTGCGCTACACCGTGGCCCGCGACGGCTTGCTCGACACGTTTGCCGAGATGGGCGGCGTGGTGCTGGCCAACGCCTGCGGGCCCTGCATCGGCCAGTGGGCCCGCCACACCGACGACCCCAAGCGCAAGAACTCCATCATCACGAGCTTCAACCGCAACTTCGCCAAGCGCAACGACGGTAACCCCAACACCCACGCCTTCGTGGCCTCGCCCGAAATCGTGACGGCCTTCGCCATCGCCGGCGACCTGACGTTTAATCCCCTCACCGACACACTGCTCGGCACCAACGGCCCTGTGAAGTTCGACGAGCCGGTGGGCGTGGAGATGCCCCCTCGCGGCTTTGCCGTGGAAGACGCTGGCTTCCAGGCCGCCGCCGCCGACGGCAGCGGCGTGCAGGTGCTGGTGAACCCCAGTTCCGACCGCCTCCAGCTGCTCGAACCCTTCAAGCCCTGGGAAGGCAAGGACCTCACCGGCCTGCGCCTGCTCATCAAGGCCAAGGGCAAGTGTACCACCGACCATATCAGCATGGCCGGGCCTTGGCTGAAGTACCGCGGCCACCTCGACAACATCTCTAATAATATGCTCATCGGGGCTACTAACGCCTTCAATGGCGAAGCCAACTCGGTGCGCAACTTCGCGGTGCAGGGCGACGGCTACACCACAGTGCCGCAGTCGGCCCGCGCCTACAAGAGCATGGGCACCTGCACGGTGGTGGTGGGCGATGAGAACTACGGCGAAGGCAGCTCGCGTGAGCACGCCGCTATGGAGCCCCGCCACCTCAACGTGCGGGCCGTGATTGTGAAGAGCTTCGCCCGCATCCACGAAACCAACCTGAAAAAACAGGGCATGCTGGGCCTCACCTTCGCCAACAAGATCGACTACGACCTGATCGAAGAAAGCGACCTCATCGACATCCTCGGCCTAACGGACTTCCAGCCCGGCAAGCCCTTGCAAGCCCGCCTGCGCCATGCCGACGGCGACACCGACCTCATCACCCTCAACCATACCTACAACGAGGGCCAAATCGCCTGGTTCAGGGCCGGCTCGGCCCTGAATTTGATTCGGATGATGGAGCACGGCGGAGCTCAGATGTCGCAGAAGTAGGCATAGGTTTGTCGGACATAGCAACGGCCGCTTCAGTTTCTGGGGCGGCCGTTATATTGTCACTTCAGCTTCGCGAATCAGTTTATCTATCTAACATAATCCATGCGCAGATTATCAATGCTACCCGTAGCTGCAATATTATTTACTTGTCTAAGAGCCTGTTAAAAATTAGCATTTTCTGCTATTTGCGTCATAAAAGATGGCCAAAAATGTCCCTTTAAAAGCATGCTTCTCCAAAGCTGCCGAGGCAAAAATCCCTGGAAAGCAGCTGTGTGGCATCCCGATCCATAAGATCAATCTGATTTTCAACAGGCTCTAAGTGCTCGGCCGCCGTGCCCAAAAAAAATTAATCTTCTTCCCATGTTTGGGAGAGTTAAAAAATGCCCGGAACAACTGGAAGCCGACAAGCAATTTTTAATTCATGAGCAACAATTTGGGAGCCGGCCGGAAATAGCAAAGAAGCTTGTAAAACTTGGCCGGTAATATTTATCCAAAAACCAGGTAGATGTAGCTATGCATCGCTTTAATCAGGCGTGGCTGCTTGATAGTCTTAATGAGCAGATAACATGGGGCTTTGGTAGTGCTTTGGGTGCGCAAGGAAAAGAAAGAGAATCGTTATCCTTTTTTAAAGCAGCTGTGGCGAGTAATGCTGGCAACGCAAGGGTGTGGTATGACGCTTCGGTCAGTTATGGGAACTTGTTTGGTAAAACAAGGCAAACGGCCTATTTAGATACAACTGTATCCTATCTTAAAAAGTCGATTCATCTCAACCCTTCTTAGGTGCCTACTTATGCCGAATTAGCTAAGGTCTATTACCAGTTCCCTCAATTGGACAGCGCTAGAAAGTATTTGCAAATAGCAGATCGGACCGACTTAACAATGGTAGACCCAAGAATTCGTGCGATGATTAATAAAAAATAATAGGAAACTCGACGAAACTTTTTCCGAGGTTCAACTCTGAAAGTGAGGTGGTCTAAATTGAACGGGACAGGAGTGAGTAGTACCTTGCCTTACCTATTTTTTAGTTTATTTAACTGCGTTTACCTTGCGAACAAGCCCTCCGCAGGCCCTTCCCCTCTCCGGCTTCGGCATCACGCTCGCCGGGGCAATTTTGTTTTCTACCAAGGCCATCATTGTCAAGCTGGCCTTCGGTAGTACTCATACCGATCCGTTGACGCTGCTGACACTGCGCATGATTTTCTCGCTGCCGTTTTATATGGCCGCCGCCTTTTTAGTATCGGGGCGTAAAGACAACGTGAAAATGACCCGCCCGGAGTGGCTATCGGTGACGGCCCTGGGATTGTGCGGTTATTACCTAAGCAGTTTATTTGATTTTATCGGCTTGCAGTACATCTCCGCGGGCCTTGAAAGATTGATTCTGTTTCTGTACCCCAGTTTTGCTGTATTTATTAGCGCCTATTTCTTCAAACAAAAAATTGCCGCTACCCAAAAAGTAGCGTTGCTGCTTACGTACACAGGCATTGCCATTGCGTATTTTGGGGAACTATCGTTGGAAGCGGGCAACCTAAATTTCTATTGGGGTAGCTTTCTGGTGTTCATCTGTGCCATCACGTATTCCATTTACATAGCCGGAAGTGGCAAAGTAATTCCTCTAATCGGAGCTAATAAATTCACAGCTTATGCCATGCTGGCGGCTACTGCGGGCATCTTCGTCCATTTCGCTACAACTGGTAACATCCGTACCCTGGAAACCAGCAAAGAATTGTGGATTTATGGCTTGGTACTGGCCATTATTTCCACGGTATTGCCCTCCTTCATGATATCGCAGGGACTAAAAAGAATTGGCTCCAATAACGTCGCAATCATTAGCGGCATTGGCCCAGTCTCCACCATCTTGCAGGCACATTTTATTCTTAACGAGAAGATATTTTCTGAGCAAATTATTGGTACTGCGCTGGTTATTGCGGGGGTATTATTAATTGGTTGGCAAAGAAAGTCGGTGAAAATGGAAGCTGTTACATAGCCGTTGCGATCCACCAGTCAATCAAACCTGTTTTTAGACGGTTTGCACCAAGCTACCTGGCAGCCCGGCGTGATGCTTGCCCAGCTCGTTTAATTTACGGAGCCCCGATTACCAGGGCCTCCAACTGCGCGCCGTACTTCTCATAAGTTACTCGCAAATCGGTGTTATGCTTGTCGGCGTTTACCCCGATGCTCACGTTACTGGCGTGGAAGCGGTGGAGGTGACTGATGTGCGTGCACACCACGGGCAAGTGCCCGGCCAGTATAAAGCGGACGTACAGATCCAGGTCCTCCGCCATTTGCAACTCGCCGTCGTAGCCGCCTACTTGATCGAACAGCGCGTGGCTACAGCACAAGTTGCCTTGGATGAAGTGCTCGGTCCGGAAGACGGCTTGCAGCATTTCGCGCGGGGTTTGAAATTGCCAGGCGTAATGGGCGTGGCCGGCGGGCCGCGTGGTGCCAGTGGCGCAGCGGGGCCCCTGGCTGGGCGGCGGCTTTGCGCAAGTAGGCGGCCGTGCCGTCGCGCGAGCCGTTGTCAAACACGAGGTGCTCAAACGAAAAATTAAGCGGCGCGCTGATGGTGGTCCGGACGCTGGCCACGGCTTCGGGCAGTAGCGCGCGGCGCTGGTGGGTGGGGGTAACAACGGTGAAGTGCATGGTGCACGATTGTTCGGCCAGGACTGGCTGGCTGCTACTTTCTTTACACTTCCGCCCTGATGCCGATTACAGGGTAGCGACTTTATCTTCCCGCGCCTCACGGGACTTCTGCACCAGGTAACAGTAAGCCAAAATGCCCAACCCGATGAGAAAGGGTAGCAGCGCGAGGTGCTTGTCGGTGATGCCCGGGGCCGCCTGCACTGCGTCGAACCCGAAAAACTCGCTCGCCATCCAGTACGAGTTGGCGGTGATCCAGAAGACGATTGCCAAGTTGTGGGCCAACTCCGACCTATGAGCCCGCGTGCGCCAAGCGATGACGATGCCTAGCGTAGGCGCGACCATTAGTAGGCCCAACGTTTTTCATACCATGCACCAACTGATGTCT
This sequence comes from Hymenobacter sp., assembly GCA_031428075.1. Classification (GTDB taxonomy): domain Bacteria; phylum Bacteroidota; class Bacteroidia; order Cytophagales; family Hymenobacteraceae; genus Hymenobacter. The sequence continues at coordinate 8,075 of JANPOR010000250.1, forward strand.
TTGACGAGCCAAAACAGGATGTGGGTATTTTCCATTTTCCGGTACGCGGCCGGGATGCTGTACATTTCCTCTTTCTTGGGGGCGGGCATGTGGCGCGGGCAAAAACCAAAGGAGGGCCCCGGGGTAGGTATCCCGCCCGGCCAGAATGCCGTGTTGTTTCCACTGTTTCCACCTTCGTATGGCCCGAGTTCTTCGCCAAATCCTGAAAATTACCGGCTACGCCGTGGTGATATTAGTGGTCGTTGTGGCCCTGTACGTGGGCGTGGCGTTGGTACTAGAGCGCATTCCGGTAGCTAAGGCCGACCTTGCCGCGCCCGCCGACGTTGCTGTTTTTATCTTTTCCAACGGCGTGCATTCCGACCTGGTGCTGCCCGTCAAAACCGACCTAATCGACTGGAGCCAGCAGGTGCGCTATGCCCACACGCAGGCCAACGACCCGTCGTTTGACTACGTGGGCATTGGCTGGGGCGACAAGGGCTTCTACATGGATACGCCCACCTGGGCACAACTCAAGGCCAGCACGGCCATCCGGGCGGGGTTTTGGCTGAGCACCACGGCCATGCACGCTACTTTTCACCGCGCCGCCGACCTGCGGCCCGGCCCGGCCTGCGTAGCCCTGCACCTGAGCCGCGACGAGTATGCCCGGCTCATCGCCTACATCCAGGCTAGCTTTCAGCACGACGTAGCTGGCCGTGTGCACTGGATTTCGGGCCACAGCTACGGCCGCGACGACGCCTTTTACGAAGCGAACCGCACATACAGCATCCTCTATACTTGCAACACCTGGACCAACAACGCGCTAAAAGTGGCTGGCCAGAAAGCCAGCCTCTGGACGCCCTTTGAGTCGGGCATCTTCTGCCAGTATGGTCGGAGCGGTAAGCCGGTTGGAGATACCATTCAGTAGGCCTCCGGTAACGTAAAAAAAAAGCCCTGCCAGCAAGTTGCCGGTGGGGTTTTTTACATCAGAAAAGGTTGGGAGGAAGTGGTTGATTAGTTTAGCCATATTTCAGCTACCCGCTCGAAGCGGTGAGCGGCGAAGGCCCCATAAGGCCGCTCGGCATAGAAGCCAAGCACGTGGACATGCGGCACACCGGTGCGCACGTGCGGCAGCACCCGTACGGGGTACACGTGGCCAGCAGTGGGCCAATCGCCGATATAATCGGCGGGGCGGTGTTCGTCGTTCACGCAACGGGCGAAAAGCTGCACGGGCGCGGGAATCGGAAGCTTGACGTTGGACATGTACAAAGATACCAAATTTCTGACAAACTAAAAAAATTGGTACTAAACTTTATTGCCTCGTCCGTAATTTATTATTGGCAAAATGCTACAAAACAAATGTATTACAAATGATGTTTAGGGTAGTTGCATTATTAGTTATAGTTTTTTGAAGAATGAGAAAAATATTGAATTGCTAATAAAAATAGCTCGAATGGAAAGGCGCCATTGCGCCTAAAAATGCCAGTCCGGGGCTCTGGCGACCACTTCCTTTTGCTTATTTGTGGTGCCACCGCCCGTACTTGCCGGTATGAAAATCGCATTGCTAGCGCCTCTACTGGGGCTGTTTGGGCTGGTCCAGGCTCAAAGCCCTAAAAACGGTAGGCCCCCCGAAATATTGGTGCAGTACGCCCACCCGCTCGTTGGCACCCAGAAGATGGGCCACACGTACCCCGGCGCCACGGTGCCCTTCGGTATGGTGCAGCTCAGCCCCGATACCGACACGGCGGCCTACGCCACGCCCGATGGCAAGTACAACCCCGACG
>JANPOR010000251.1:0-2384 GCA_031428075.1 Hymenobacter sp.
AAAAGCTATTACGTGGCCACACATAATCAATCGATCTTGTTGAGATTACTTCATTGCGTAGAATTGGGGTAATTACCCGGTGGAATTGCTCCGCCGGAGCCCTGCAAGGTATGGGTAAAGCAAACCTCGGTCGTAGCTGACCGGTATTTGGTCGTTCGGAAATACGACTCGGCTTCCCGAAACACCATTCGGCCCTTGATAAACACGATTCGGCTATGCCAAAACAGCATTCCGCGCCTACCAAACGGCACTTGTCCTACTCAAAACAGGTTTCGGCGCTGGCAAAACACAAGCTAGTTGCTCAACAGCCTGATTCGGCAAGCCTGAAGCGGCCCCCGGTAGCGCCATAACCGGGTTTGGGCGCTGCAAAACCAGGTTCGGCCCTTCTTAAATACGCCACGGCTTGGGAAAACCGTCGGTCATAAACGCTCGTTAGGAGCAGGCCGTTTGAACGGTCAGCAAATTGTCTGCAACAGCCCATTACCGCCGCACCACATTGCGTACCAGTACGCCACTCGCACTTAAGGCCCTAACCGCGTAAAAACCCGGAGCCAATTCGGTCAAATCAAGTTCGGTCGATACGTTGCTGCCGGTGCGGCGCAGCACCACTTGGCCCAGCGTGTTCAGCACTTGAATTTCCGTCAGCTCAAACCCGGCCGGCAACTGCACGTGCAGGGCCCCAGCGGTGGGGTTGGGAAACACAGCGAAGCCTGGCGCGGCGGCCCGGGCCCGCGCAGGAAGCAGCGTAGTGTAGGTGAGGCGGGCGGCGTCAGCGGCGGCTTGCAGGGCGGGCAGGGTGCGGGCGGCCAGCACGGCGAAGGTCACCACCACCGAATCGCCGGGAGCCAGGCGCTCCAGGCGGGCGCCCACCACCTGCGAAACGTCGGCCCCGTTGGGCAGGCCGGCGGTGCGCTGGGCGGGGGCCGTGCCGCTGCTCACGGTGAGGAATTTCTCGGCCGGTGAGAAGCCATCGGCCAGGCGCACGGGGCTGCCGGAAGGGGCGTTGTTGTCGAGAGAATACACGGCCGGCTTCCCGCCGCTCAATAGCTGCACCCCGGCGTACATGCGGGGCGCCACCAGGGCGTAGCAGTAGCCCATGGTCCGGACGGAATCCCAGGCGGCGGCGTTGCGGGTGGGTGTGGCGGGCAGGTCCCAGTCCATAAACAAGCCCGCACAGAGGGGCTTGAGAGTGTCTGGGGTGATGTTGCGCAAGGTGTATTCGAGCACCACGAGGTCTTTGCGGGGGACCGTGGCCCAGGCGTAAGCGCGCTGCCGCACCCGCACGCCCACCGAGCGCACGTGCGTGGAACCAGGTATGGTGTCCTGAAATACGCCCAGATCCAGCTGGTCGGCGCGGGGCCCAGCGGGCCGGCCGACTATTTGCGTCAAGCTGAAAAACGACTGTCGGGTGTTGGCGTAAAAGGAGCGCAGGCGGTCCGACACCCGGGTGGGGGAGGTAGCCAGCAGCAGCCCGCCTTCGCTCAGCAGGTTGAAGCCGTTCTGGTAGGTAGCGCCGTCGCCGATGGTGGCGGCCAAGTCGTCGTAGCCCAACTTACCGCTGCTGGTCACGGTCAGGTGCAGGTCGCCGGCGTCAAGGGTCACGTAGTTGGGGTTCAGCAGAAGCTCCACGTACTGGTCGCTTTGGTAGCCGTCGTCGGCTATTATATGGTAACGGAGCACCGCTGTGGCGTTGGGGGGCACGCCGGTGGTGGCCACGGCCAGGGCAAAAGGCTTGGCGGCGTTACCGGTGGTATCTAGTGTGGCCAGGGCCCCCACGCTAAAGGAGCCCTGCGTTACAGCCACGTAAGGCGAAAGCGAGGTGAGGGTGATTGTGACGCCGGCCACGGGCTGCAACAAGTTCTGCACGCTGACCGCTAAATGCACGGCCGACCCGAGGGCGTAGGCCCTGAGCATGGGGTTGAACGCGCTGGCCGTCACGCGCACTTCGCGGGCGGGCGCGGCCACGGCCCGGTACATATTGAGGCGGCCGGTGCCCAAGCGGCCCGCAAAGGCCGCGTTGCCCGTAACGTTATCAATGGGGTCGGCGGTCTGACGCAGCTGGGCGGCCACCTGGGCGGCCGTAAAGGCCGGAAACCGCTGCCGCACCAGCATTGCCGCCGCCGCCACCAGCGGCGAAGCAAGTGAGGTGCCGATGACGGAGATGTAGTCGGCGTCGGGCGGCCCCGATGTCGTTGTTCCCTGGTAGCCATAGGTGGTAAGCACGTTTTGGCTGGGCGCCACTAAGTCGATGCGCCGCGAGTACGTGGCGCTGGAGCTCTTTCTGTCGGTGTTATCGACGCCCGATACCGAGATGACATGGTCGTACGACGCCGGGTAGAAGCGCAGATCGGCGTTGGTGTTGCCGGCGGCGGCCACCAGCACGG
>JANPOR010000252.1:0-6973 GCA_031428075.1 Hymenobacter sp.
ACTAGATTCTTGTTATCAAATTTTTACGAAGGGCACCACGCTGGGCAGCGCGGTGCCCTTTTTTTTGCGATTGTCACTCCGAACCCCGGAAGGAATCCACGTTAAGGGCCCCGGATTCCTCCCGGGGTTCGGAGCGACTAATTGTCATCAGCCAATGAGCTCGGCCACGATTTTGGCCGACAGCAGACACAGCGGGATACCGCCGCCGGGGTGCACCGAGCCGCCGCAGAAGTACAGCCCATCGAGCCGCCCCGAAAAGTTGGGGTGCCGCAGAAACGCCGCCAACGGGTTGTTGCTGGAGCTGCCGTAGAGGGCCCCGCCAAACGACGAAGTATCGGCCGCGATGCCGGGCGGCGTCCACGTTTTTTCGGCTTGGATGAGCGGTTCAATGTCCGTGCCCAAGGCCCCGCTGAGCTTAGCCAGCACGGCGCGGCGGGTTTTTTGGGTGAGTGCATCCCAGTCCTGGCCTTCGTCGTGGGGCACGTTCACCATCACGAACCAATTCTCATGGTCCGCCGGAGCGTCGCTAGGCGTCTTTTTGGATGTAATATTGACGTAGACGGTCACGTCGTCGGCCACAGTTTTTTCCTCGAAAATGGCCCGGAACTCCTGCCGGTAATCGGCTGAGAAAAAGATGTTGTGCAGTTCTAATTCGGGAAACTGGCGGGCGATGCCCCAGTAAAAAATTAGGGCCGACGACGAGCGAGGCTGGGCCAGGGTGCGCTCCGGGGCCGGCTGATGGGGCAGTAGGCGGCGGTAGGTAGGCACCACGTCCATGTTGCTCACCACTACGCCGAAATCGTAGATATCCTGCCCCGTGCGCAAGCCCGTGATGTGCTTGTCGGCCACCAATATTTCTTCCACCGGCTCCTCAAACCGAAACTTCACCCCAAACTCCTCCGCCAGCTGGTGCAGGCTGGCGGCAATGGCGTAGATACCGCCCTCGGGGTAGAACGCGCCGATGCCGTGCTCCAAGTGCGGGATAAGCGAGAGCGTGGCCGGGGCTTGGAAGGGGTCAGAGCCGTTGTAGGTGGCATAGCGGTCGAACAGTTGCACCAGGCGCGGGTCAGCAAAGGCTTTTTCGTGGCGCTGGTGCATGGTGCCCAGCAGGCCCAGGGCAGGCAGGGCCCCCACGGCCTTCAGCGTTTCGGAATTGAAATAGGTGCTGGCTTTGTGCAGCGACTTGTGCAGGAACGTGCCCGCCGTGGCGTCGTAGGCCCGCCCGCTGCGGGCCAGAAACTGCGTAACGGCCGCGGCGGGGGCCCCCAGCTTTTCTTCCACTTCGGCCGCAAACTTATCCGCATCGGCCCAGGCGGCAAGCCGGGTACCATCGGCAAAAAAGTAGTTGGTGATCGGGTCGAGCCGTTCGTAGCGGAAATAGTCGGTGGGCGCGCGGTGGGCGAGGCGGAAGATATCGTCCACCAGCTGCGGCAGCGTGAACAGCGAGGGCCCCGCATCGAAGCAGTAGCCGCCGGGCAGCACAAACTGGTGCATCTTCCCCCCAAACGTGCGGCCGGCTTCAAACACCGTGACCGGGTGCCCGGCCACGGCTAGCCGTACGGCGGCCGCTAGGCCGGCCACGCCTGCCCCGATGACGGCAACGGGCACCGAACCGGGCGGCACCGAATGATTTTTACGCATGTTTTTCCTTGCCTAACCGGCCCGTTGGGCATTTAGTTTGCGCTTTCGCGTATGGTTGAAGCTACTCCACCGCCAGCACCAAGCCCTTCAGATACGCCCCCTCAGGGTGAAACAAGCTCACCGGGTGGTCGGCGGGTTGGGTGAGGCGGTGCAGGATGCGGGCGGGGCGGCCGGCTTCGATGGCAGCAGCCAACACTGCTCCTTCAAACAGCTCGGGGCTAACCACTTGCGAGCACGAAAACGTAAAGAGCAGCCCGCCCGGGGCCAAGTGCGCAATGCCGGCCGCATTAAGCCGCTTGTAGCCCATGAGGGCGGCGTGGCGGGCCCCCATGTGCTTGGCAAAAGCCGGCGGGTCGAGCACCAGCAGGTCGTATTCGGCCGGGTGGTTTTTGAGGAAGCCGAGCACGTCGTCGGCATAGGCGGTGTGGCGGCCGGCGTTGGGGGCCAGAGCAGCGTTGCGCTCGGTGAGGGCAATGGCTTTCTTGCTGGAATCAACGGAGTGCACCACCTCAGCTCCGGCGGCCAGGGCGTACACCGAAAAGCCGCCTGTGTAAGCGAACGTGTTGAGCACCCGGCGGCCGGCGGCGTAGCGGCCCAGCAGGGCCCGGTTGTCGCGCTGGTCGATAAAGAAGCCCGTTTTCTGGCCCGTTTCCCAGTCGATAGCGAACTGATGGCCGTTTTCGGTCACGAGGTGCTCGGGGCCGGCGCTCCCGCCGAAAAGGTAGCCGTTTTTGGCGTCGGGCACGGCGGTGCCGGGCACGGTTTCGGCACTCTTATCATAAATGGCCCGCAGCTTGTCGCCAAATACAACCCGCAAGGCCTCAGCGATGTCGGGGCGGGCGCGGTACATGCCCACGCTGTGGGCCTGCACCACGGCCACGTCGCCGTACACGTCGATGACGAGGCCGGGCAGCCCGTCGCCTTCGGCGTGCACCAAGCGAAACACGTTGGTATCGGCGGTGCCCGTTAGGGCCAGGCGCTGGCGCAGCTGATAAGCATTTTGCAGCTTCCGCACCCAGAAATCGGGCGTTGGCAGCGCGGCATCGGGGCCAAAATCGAGCATGCGTACCGCAATGGAGCCGCCGCCCGAGAAGTGACCCACGCCCAACAGCTCGCCGTCGGCGGCCTGTACGCGCACGGCGTCGCCCTCGTTGGCTTCGCCATGGAGGCGGGCGATGGCCCCCGAAAATACCCAGGGGTGGCGGCGGCGCAGGGAGTGGTCTTTTCCGTTTTTGAGGACGAGGGTGACGGGCAGGGCAGGCTGGTTCATAGGCCCACAAAGGTACGCCTCACCGAAACCAGCGCCGGTAAATGGGCCGGCGCCAAGCAAACTGCGCCCACATGGCCGGGTAAAGTAGCGCGTCCAGGGCCCGGAAGGCGGTGCGGTACTCCAGGTTGTCCACGATTACGCTGCCACCGCGGGGTCCCGGCTCGATGAGGTGGCGGTGGCGCCAGTAACGCAGCGGCGGGGGCAGACGCTGGCCTTCGTCCACGAAATAGTGTGTGCCGTCAGGCAGCACGCCATCGTCGGTGATGCGGGAGGTCCAAGGCAGCTTTTTTACCAATGTATCCAACTCGATTTCTACCACGTCGCCGGTGCGGCTGCCGTCGTAGCGCACCAGCTTCAGCCGGGGGAAGGGCGGCGCCAGGGCCAGAAACAGTTCGCGGGTAAAGCCGGCCATGACCTGGGCCGGCCCTTGGGCCACGGCGGTGCGAAGGATAACGCGCATGGCCCTGCTTACGCCCACACCGGCGTTTGGTTGGCAAAGCCCCCAGCGGATGGCCCCAGCTGTCGTTGACCACCATAATAATGGCCGCTCCAACGCTTGGAGCGGCCATTATTAGTCTTAAGTTTTCAGGTTACGGCGCGGCTAGCGGCAAACCGATGATTTATTTAGTGGCGAGCTTTTGGGCAATTTCTGCCGTGTGACGGCCCTGGAAACGGGCCCCTTCGAGCTCGTTTTCGCTGGGCTGGCGCTCGCCCTGGCCGCCGGTCACGGTGCTGGCGCCGTAGGGCGTGCCGCCAGTCACTTCTTCGTGGCCCGTCTGGCCCTGCCATGCGTAGGGCAGGCCTACGATGACGAAGCCGTGGTGCAGTAGTTCGGTGTGGAAAGCGCGGATGGTGGTTTCCTGGCCCCCGTGCTGGGTGGCCGTACTCACGAATACCCCGCCCACTTTGCCCACCAGCGCGCCCTTGGCCCACAGGCCGCCGGTGCTGTCCATAAAGGCTTGCATCTGGCCGCACAAGTTGCCGTAGCGGGTGGGCGTGCCGAAGATGATGGCGTCGTACTCGGTGAGCTCGGCCGGGGTGGCCACGGGCACGTGGGCGAAAACCTGCTGAGCGCCGGTGGCCCCGGTAGCGTCCAAAGTATCTTTCGACAAAGTCTCGGGCACGCGCTTAACTACTACGTCGTTGCCGGCTACCTGGCGGGCGCCTTCCGCCATAGCCTCGGCCATTTTCCAGATGTGACCGTACGTCGAATAAAATAGAACCAGCGTTTTCATGGGTTGGGGGTTAGGTTAATGGAAAGAGAAAATGAGTGAGTTATAAAAAATGTACATATATTAAATGTATCAACATTGTTTCAGGATATTTTATTAAAACGATTTTGGGTCCCATGTACGGGGAGCAGAAGTTTTGAGGGACCGCGCCGTACGAGCTGTATATCGAATTTCAGGGTCCCCACGAACCGTCACGATGAAATCACACTGATTTTAGCCAATAACATTATATATTTTGGTGCCGACGGCATTGCTTGCAACCCTATGGGCACGCTGGGGCCTCTCCTGAGCAGCCAACGGCTCTACCGGTCCTTCCACCCTTGCTCGCGCCTCATGCCGGAAATCGTTTCTGTCGCCAACCATGCACCTGCTGGCCTCGCCGGACACTTAGTCGGGCAGTTGACCTGGCCCCGCACGTGAGCAGCGCCGCCTGGCCGGCCAACGGGGCCGATGAAGCCGCCGCCCCGCGCCTGACGGTGAGCCGCACCGCGCACGCCCCACCCACCGAAGACGAGCTGATTACGGGTTGCCTGCAAGGCTTGCAACTGGCCCAGAAGCAGCTCTACGACAAGTACGCGGCCCGTATGATGGCCGTGTGCCTGCGCTACGCCCAGACCACCTTCGAGGCTGAAGACGTGTTGCAGGAAGGGTTCCTCACGGTGTTCCGCACGCTGGGCAGCTTCCGGCGCGAGTGTCCGCTGGAGTATTGGGTGCGGCGGGTGATGGTGAACACGGCCTTGCGCCAGCACCGCCGCAACGCCCCGCTAGTGGCGGTGAGCGACGCCGAATACCCGGCTGCGCTGGCCAGCCCCGAGTTTACGCTCAGCAACTACAGCTTTCAGGAGCTGCTGGGGCTGGTGCAGGAGCTGGCCCCACGCTACCGCATGGTGTTCAACCTCTACGCCTTGGAGGGCTACAACCACCGCGAAATCGGTGAGCTGATGGGCATCAGCGAGGGCACCAGCAAGTCGCAGTACTCGCGGGCCCGCGCCATTCTTCAAACCAAACTGGAGCGCCTAAGCGCCCCGCCCCGCCATGATTCCTGATAACTTGCCCCCGCCCGCCCACGACGACGGGCCGCCCCAAGGCAACCTGGAGAACTTATTCCGCCACCACTTGGCCGATGCCGAAGTTACTCCGCAACCGCTGGTGTGGAAGCAACTCGACAACGCGTTGCTCGTGCGCCAAAACGAAGCCTACCGCCGCCGCCTCGTGGCCACTCGTTGGGTGGCCGCGGCCGGCTTGCTGCTCGCTACCCTTGCCGGCGCCGACTGGTGGGCCCGCCAAACGCCCGCAGCCCCAAATGTGGCGTTTGACCAGCCCGCCGGCCCGGCCAGCCGTACCGATTGGCCCCACACCAGCGGAACCAGTGGCGGGGCCGTCGGCCAAGCCGGTAACCGCCCCGGCTCGACTCCGCGGGGCGCTGCCCCCGTAGCCTCTACGTCAATCTCCGGCTACCCGCACAGCGTACCTCTATTAGCCACCACCGCCTCCAAAGCCGCTGCCGGCCGCGGGGCCGCACCGGTTTTGGCGTTATTGGCCGCTGTGCCGGCTGCGAGCGCCCGGCGTGGCACTGCAGGACCCGTAGGTTTTTCGGGTTTAAGTAACGGGATCAGGCAAGACAGTGCGGCCCTGGCTTTGGGCCCCGCGGCGTTGCGCTCCGGCGCTCATACTTATACCTATAGTAGTAACGGTGCTGACGCTATTGATAGCGGCACCATTGCGGCGACCACTCCCGCCGATGCAACCAGGGCCAAGCCCCCAGCACTGGTGGTCCCCAGCGCTGGTTCCCCCGGCGCATTTGGCGAAGCGTGGGGCCTGCTGGCGTTGCGGTCAACGACGTTGGCTAATTCGCAGCTCATGCGCCCGCTACCCGCCAGCCTGACGGCCGTAGCAGCCGCGCTCAACGTGGAGGCGGCCCCGCTGCGGCGCTGGCAGTTTGGGGCGGGATATGCGGCCGGTGTGTTTTATCCAAACGCCGATTTTTCACGGGAAAGCGGGCTCGTTGCGACGGCTGGCGCTTACTATTCCCCGGCGGGCGCTAGCTCCGTGGCCCTCACCAATCGGTCGGCCACCGAGTACCGCAATTATTTACGCGGCGGACTCGACCAGCGCCTGTCGTTGCGCGCGAGCCGCCTATTAGGTGGGCGCTGGGCCCTGAGCACTGGTCTCGAACTCGGACAGCACGAGGCACAGTCGGCCACGAGCACCAGTTTCGTAGGCGAGCAGCTGGCGGCTTACCTCCCTCCCTCCCCCACCCTGCGCACCACCTCATTTCGCTACCGCACGGCGGGCCTACCCGTGGAGGTGCGCTACGCCAACCCCGTGAAGCGCGGCTGGGGCACCTACGGCCGCGTCGGGGCCGTGGTAAGCGCACTGCTGAGCGTGCGCTCGGAAGTAGCCGACCGGCCCGAAGCCACGAAAACCTATTCGCTGGCCGCCACCGGCTCGCCTTACCGGCGCCTGCTCACCACCTTGCGGGGCGGGGCCGGCGTGCAGTACCGCGCCGATGCCGGCAGCTGGACGCTCTCGGTAGGCCCCACAGCCGAGCTAGGCGTGCTCTCGCTCAACGCCCAGCCGGTCCAGGATTTCGTGCATCAGCGCCGGCCGTACAGCGTTGGGCTGGAAGCCGCTGTTGACTTCGGGGGCACCGTGAAGATGCCGTAAACCGTCAAACCATTTTTCAAGCGCTTGATTATGAAAAACTCCGTAATCCCGCTGTTTTTAGTAACTGATGTTACGCAGTTGCTTGAGTGGTTTGCTCGTTTAGTAGTCTCATGATGACTTGCACGCTGGACCTTTACACGGATTATTTACTGAGTTCGACGGG
>JANPOR010000253.1:0-3498 GCA_031428075.1 Hymenobacter sp.
GCTTTTCTGGCGGACCTGATTCCGCAGCTGGTCTGGATAACGGACCCGACTGGTTTCCACACCTACTTCAACCAGCGCTGGACCGATTTTACCGGCTATGTGCTGGCCGATAGCGTGGGCCCCGACATGTGGAACAACCTATTGCACCCCGACGACCGGGCCCGCTAGATGTGGGGCCACTTGCTGGCTTCCGGCGATGACTACGACATCGAGTACCGCTTCAAGGCGGGCAACGGCGATTACCGCTGGTTTCTGGGCTTGGCCTTGGCGCGACGCGCAAGGGGCCATTGCCACTTGGTTTGGTACCTGTACCGACATCCACGACCAAAAGATGGCGGCCGAGCAGCTCGCTAATGCCTACGCCGATCTCGAGGCTAAGGTGATGTTTCGTAACCTGGAGCCGGAATACCAAGTGCAGATGTTGCAGCAATCAGGGGACAAGTAGCGGCGCCGGGACTCTGCCCGTATAAGGACGGTAACCGTACCCTGCTGCTCATGAATGCCATTGCCATTACCCACCCCGGGGGCCCCGACGTGTTGCAGCTCCGCCAGTTGCCCACGCCTGGGCCAGCGGCCGGCCAGGTGCTCGTTCGGGTGCAAGCTGCTGGCGTGAACCGGCCCGACGTGCTAATGCGCCAGGGAAAATACGCCGGCAGCGGCGATGTAGCGGGCTTGGTGCCCGGCCTTGAAATAGCGGGTGTAGTAGAAGTCTGTGGCCCCGGCGCGCAACGCTGGCAGCCCGGCGACGTCGTGTGCGCCCTGCTGGCAGCCGGCGGCTACGCCGAATACGCCGTGGTAGATGCCCGCCATTGCCTGCCCGTACCGGCTGGCATAACTGCAGTGGAAGCTGCGGCGCTGCCCGAAACCGTGTTCACGGTGTGGCACAACGTATTTCAGCGCGGTGGCTTACTACCCGGCGAGCTACTGCTGGCGCACGGCGGCAGCAGCGGCATTGGCACCACGGCCATTCAGTTGGCCACCGCGCTGGGCAGCCGCGTGGCCGTTACGGCCGGCGACGAGGCCAAGTGCCAAGCCTGCCGCCGGCTGGGGGCCACGTGGGCTATCAACTATAAAAAGGAGGATTTTGAGGAAGTGCTGAAAGCCGAAGGCGTGGACGTCGTCCTCGACATGATTGGCGGGGACTATATCGCCAAGAACCTGCGGCTGCTGAAGCCCGACGGCCGCCTTGTATTCATCAACGCTATACAGGGCTGCACGGGCGAATTTGACGCCTTGCAGGTGATGCAGCGCCGCCTAAGCATTACGGGCAGCACCTTGCGCCCGCGCTCCGCCGATTTTAAGGCCGCGCTGGCTGCCGACGTCGAGCAGCACGTGTGGCCCCTGGTAGCTGCGGGTAAATTCCGGCCGGTCATTCACCAAACATTTCCGCTGGCTGATGCCGCCGCCGCTCACCGACTGATGGAGAGCAGCGCTCACATTGGAAAGATTGTGCTGACAGTAGGATCCAATTCGTAATAAATAATAAACGATTGTTTTATAGATATTTATACGAAATAAACCGAGTTTCATTTCAGTTGGTGGCGTCGTTAATGGTCTGGGCGGGCACCGGGCGTGAAGGCCGCATTTTGGGATTGATAGTCTCTACTCAACGTTTCCAAAAGGTCCGCGCGGCCCGGAAGTTGCGCCTCCCGCCAAGTTACCTTTGTAGGGCCCCGCAACTTTCGCTTCTCGTCCGTAGTTTTTTGGTTATGAACAAGACCTATTGCCCTAGCCTGACCCAGTACCAACGCCGTGTGGCCCGCGTGGTGAATATCGGTGGGGTACCGATGGGCGGCGACTACCCCATCCGCGTGCAGAGCATGACCACCGTGGACACGCTGGACACGCTGGGCTCGGTAGAGCAGACGCTGCGCATGGTAGAGGCGGGCTGCGAGTACGTGCGCATCACGGCCCCCAGCGTGAAAGAGGCCCAGAACCTGCTGGAAATCAAGAAGGAGTTGCGTAAGCGGGGCTGCAACGTACCGCTCATCGCCGACATTCATTTCACGCCCAATGCCGCCGAGCTGGCCGCCCGCATCGTGGAGAAAGTGCGTGTAAACCCGGGCAATTACGCCGACAAAAAGCGCTTTGAGGAAATCGAGTATACCGACGCCAGCTACGCGGCCGAGGTCGAGCGCATCCGGGAGCGGTTCCGGCCGCTGGTGAAAATCTGCAAGCAGTACGGCACGGCCATGCGCATCGGTACCAACCACGGCTCGCTGTCGGATAGAATTTTGAGCCGCTACGGCGACACGCCCTTGGGCATGGTAGAATCGGCGCTGGAGTTCCTGCGCCTCTGCGAGGATGAAGGTTATTGCGACGTGGTGCTGAGCATGAAAGCCAGCAACACCCAGGTGATGGTGCAGGCCTACCGCCTGTTGGTGCAGAAGCTCGACGAAGAGGGCCTGCAACCCTACCCGCTGCACTTGGGCGTAACGGAAGCTGGGGAGGCCGAGGACGGCCGCATCAAGAGCGCCGTGGGCATCGGTACGCTGCTCGAAGATGGCCTCGGCGATACCGTGCGTGTGAGCCTCACGGAGGCCCCCGAAGCCGAGGCCCCCGTAGCCCGCATGCTAATTGACCGCTACACGGCCCGCGCCGCCACGGCCCAGCCTATTAAGCTGCTGGTAGGAGAGGAGCCCATCAACCCGTTCCAATACTTGCGCCGCGCCACGCACGAAGTGGCTAACTTCGGGGGCCTCAACGTACCCCGGGTCATCGCCGAAATTTCGCGGATGCCCCGCCTTGAATATGGCGACCTGCGTGCGGCTGGCCACCTTTATACTCCGTTTCTGGATAAATTTCAGATGTCGGACCAAGGCGCGGATTACATCTATACCGGCGAGCGACCGGTGCCGTTCATGCTGCCCAACGGCCTAAAGGAAATTGTGACTGGTACCGCTTGGATCGATGGCGGCTGCAGCGCCCACCACCACCCGCTCTTCACCGCGGACCGTTACATGGAAACCAAGGACCCCCATAGCTTCCATCCGCAGCTCAATTTTCTGATGCTGGGCCTCGATGCGCTCGACGGGCCCTTGCTGGATCGCCTGCGCGCCGACCGTACCGTTGTATTGGTGCTCGTGACTTACAACGCCCACGCCATGCCCGAAATGCGGCGCGCCTTTTTTGAGCTGCTGAACCACGGCGTGACCTGCCCCGTCGTCATCTGCCGGGCCTACCCGCCGCAGCTGGCCGCTCAAACCCAGCTCGACGCCGCTACCGACATTGGGGGCCTGCTCATCGACGGCCTTGGCGATGGCATCGTGCTGGGCACCGAATTGCTGCCCGAGGTGTCGCAGGAGGAATGGCAGAGCCAGCTCGACGGCCTCAACCAGCTCAGCTTCGGCATCCTGCAAGCGGCCCGCACCCGCATGAGCAAGACCGAGTACATCAGCTGCCCCAGCTGCGGCCGCACCTTGTTCGATTTGCAGGAAACCACCGCCCTGATCCGCAAGCGCACCGACCACCTCAAAGGCATCAAAATCGGCATCATGG
>JANPOR010000254.1:0-5764 GCA_031428075.1 Hymenobacter sp.
CCGCCGTCAGCGCGAAGGGCTCCCGGTTGGCGGCAATCAGGATGCGGCGCGGCGGGTGGTCGGTGGGGGTGTTGGGTGCCGCTACCAGCAGCGGGTAATTGCCGGCCCGCAGAATCTCGGCGCAGGATGTGACCAGGTCGGCGGCGGCGGGGCGGGCCTCGTCGGGCTGGCTGAGCACGAACAGGGCCGGCTGGTAGCGGTTGGCCAAGTCCTGGGCCACGGCCGGCAGCAGGTCGGTGGCCACTTCCACGGTGGCCACGGTGCGCAGGCCCTCCGCCTGCTGGTAGAGAATGGCTGCCGTGTCGGTCTGGCGCTCCAGCTCATGCTGGTGGTAGCCTTGGGCGATGAGGTCGTTGGGATCGAACAGCGAAGCGCGGTTGACGTGCAGCAGCACCAGTCGGCCTGCCACCGCCTGGGCCAGGGTATCGGCGTATTGAATGGCACAGCGGGCGGGCGGGTAGAAACCCGCGAAGACAATCAGGCTAAGGGACATGGGACGAGACGTTTAGCCCGGCAAAGCCGGGAAGTGGGAATCGACGTGGAAAGAAAAAAGCGACTTCGCCGGGCTAGGCGGTTACGACGGTGCCCTTGACACTTAAGGTTCAGCCGGGTGGCGTTTTTGTACCCGCCGCGCTAGTGGGCCACGACCATCTCCTGGCTCTGCCGCAGCAGCCAGTTGATTTTGGTCATGCGGTGCATCTGGTCGTAGGCAGTCAGGTCGCCATTCCCTATTTGCGCGTCGAGCAGGTCGTGGAAGCGGTGGTTATCGGGAAAAGCCCGCTTAACGTTAAGCAGCGTCAGCACCTGAATGGGGGCGGCGGCGCTGGCACTGAAGTACACCTGCTCCCGGCCTGGATTCTTACCGGCCGCGAGCTGCGTCATCCGGTACAGCAGCAACTCCTCGTCGGGATTGAGAATAGGCAAATGATAGTAATCGGTCGCGAACCGGTAGCTCTGGCCCTCACAATCGCGAAACCCAAACAGGCTGTCTTTGGCCACCCGATAGGGCTTGCCCCCGTGCACCACCGTGACATAGGGCTGGCCTATGAATTCGTTCATGCGCAGCTTGTGAGTTTCGGTTCTGCAGTCCACGGCCAGCGTGAGGCGGTGGCCCAGGAAATCAGCGGCTGACCGGTAGAGCCCGCTGCCCAGCGGGGCGGTCTGTCCCCGGGTGCTGGTGGCCCAGGCGAGCAGGCCCAGGAGGGCTAAGAAAAGAGTTTTCATGGCAAATTTTGGTTAAGTGCGACGGTCAGGAGGCGGCCCTGCCTCGGAGTGTCGGACGGGGAACGCCGCGAAAAAGCCCGTTGGTCGTGGCCGGGTGCCGGGTCAGGCTGCGGAATGCCGTAAAATTCCGCACGGGCCACATCTGCTGCCATGACTATACTTGCTGAAGTATATGATTCTCGTCATGTTGCCCGCGCCGAGGTGCCGCCCCTGGCAGTCTGGCTTGTATTGGCCTGTCCCGTCCTCAGGGGTGAGACCGGAACCGCCAGACTCGGGCCAGCCCCAGCCCCGCAACTCGCCCCGATAGGAAGAGAACAGTAGGGCCCACCCAGCCGGCCAGCACATCGGAGGGGAGATGCACGCCTAGGCACACGCGGCACCAGTCCACGCCCAGCAGGAACAGCTCGCTTAGCACCCACACCGGCCACCGGCCCCGGCGGCTCGCCACCAAAAAGCCCAAGGCCACCGCCAGCGCGGCCGAATCCATGGCGTGCCCGCTCGGGAAGCTGTAGAACGGGGCCGGGTCCAGCGTAGTCCACAGTGCCGGCCGGGCCCGCCCAAACATCGTTTTTGCCAGCACGTTCAGCATCATTGCCTCGCCCACCGCCGTCAGGAAAAAGGCCGCGTCCAGCCGCTGGCCCAGGGCCCATAGCCCCACCAGCAGCGCGGCAGCCAGGGCCAGCAGCGCGAGCGGGCCGCCGGCCGTGCAGTACCTGGGCTAACCAGTCCAGCGTGGGCATAGCGTTCTGATGTAGCGTTTCCAGGAGGTAGCAGTTGCCCGGAAATTCGTCCCCCTGCCATATTTCTTCTGCTATTCTGATAAACACCAGCCAGGGGGCCACAAAGCCAAACAGCAGCAGCCAGACCCGCGCCCGCCGCCCGCGTAGCATCTAACGTAGCCCCAGGTAGAGCCGCCACAGGGGCTGCTGGGCCCGCACTAGGCCGCGAGCCGCTCAAAACTTGCGGGCATGGCAGGCCAAGCAGTCGGCCGCTGTGGGCAGGGCATGGGCCTGCCGGCTGATGGCCTCATTTAGGGCTTGCTGGAAGGCGTTCAGGAGCTGACTGCGGGCACATCCGGTAGGCTTGGCAGCACTTTCCCGATGGCCGTGCGGTACCCGTGGGCCATGAAATTCGGGCCGTATTTGGTGAGAAATTGGCCGTGAACATTGCCGAACAACACTTTCTCCGCCGAGGAAATCGAGAGCGACCGGGCTAGCCACTCCTTCGCGTTATTGGCCAGGCCGAATTCTAATTCCTGTGTCATGGGTAGGGGCAAATGCGAGGCTGGAAATTTTCCTCTACCCGGCAGGAAATTCGCTGTTGCCCAAGGGCGGGGAAAGCCTAAAACTGCCAGCATCCGGCGGCTGCTGACACGACAAAACTCACGGCCGCCCATGGAGCTGTGTCAGGTATTGGCAGCCGTACGGGTTTCATGCGCCGCTTTTGCGCAGCCGCCCCCGACCTATAGCTTATCGTCTTGGCGAAGCTGCCGGAAGCGGTGGAGGCGGGCGGCAACGGCGCTCAGCGGCCCGGCTTTGTCGAAGGGCTTGGTGAGGTGGTCGTCGGCTCCCGGCTCCACGCCGCGGCGCAGGTCGGCGCGCTCAGTTTTGGCGGCGAGGAAGCTGAAGGGGGACGCCCGTGAGTTGCGGGTTCTGGTTGAAAAACTGGAGCGCGCCGTAGCCGTCGAGCACGGGCATCACGATGTCATACACCACCAAATCGGGGCGGGTGGCCAGCGCCGTTTCGATCCCTATCTGACTGTTCTCGGCCACCAGGACGGGGTAGCTGCCCATCTCCAAAATCCCGCTCGTATTCTCCTGAATGTCGCCGTTATCTTCAATCAGCGGATTGGCTGACAGATGGAATGGTGAGGGTAACGGTGGTGCCCTGGCCCAGGGCGCTGTGCAGGGCAATGGTGCCGCCCATCAACTCCAGGTAGCGGGCGATGATGTAGAGGCCCAGGCCGGTGCCCTGCACGGAGCTCACGTTGCGGGCGCGGAAAAACCGCTCGAACAAATGCGCTTGGTCTTCCTCGGATATGCCCATGCCCTGGTCCTGTACACTCAGGGTCAACAGGCTGTCCTGGCAGGTAGCGCACACGGTCACGACCGTGCCTTCGTCGGAATATTTGAGGGCATTAGACAGCAGGTTTGCCAGGATTTTGCGCAGCAGCGACGCATCGAGCCACACGGGGCCGGGGCACTGAACCTGCCAGTCTATTTGCTGGCCGGCTTTGAGCAGGGCCTGCACCTCGGTCGTCGTTTCAGCGAATAGGGTGGCCAAGTCGAAGCTGGCCGGCGTGGCTTCAACCCGGCCTTCTTCGATGCGGCCCACCGACAGGAATTCTTCCAAGATGTCGTTCAGGTGCTTTACCGAGGCCCGAATGCGTTGCACGTGCTTCAGGCGCTTTTCCTGCTGGTGGCCCTCGGGGTAATCGCCAATCAGCTCGGCCGAGGTGAGCACGGCCGTGAGCGGGGTGCGAAACTCGTGTGAGGCCATCGACACAAACCGGGACTTCAGTTCACCTAATTCCTGCTCGGTAACCAAAGCCTGCGCTAAGTCGCGACCCCGGCGCTCCAGCTGGTTCAAGGTCGTGAGCAGGGCGTGGGTCCGGTCGGCTACCTTTTGCTCCAATTTCGCGTTGCTAGCCCGCAGCTGCTCGACGCTGGTGGCTAATTCCGCGTTTAACCGCTGGATTTGCTGCCGGGCCAGGACCTGTTCGGTCACTTCGGTGGCCACCACGGTGATGCCCGTGACCTGGCCGTCGGGCGTGCGCAGGGGGTTGTAGACAAAATTCCAATACACGGTATCGCGCTGGCCGGCGCGGTCGATGACCGAGGGCAGCTCGTGGGCCACGTGGGGTATGCCCGTGGCCAGCACCCCGTCGAGCAGCTCTTCAAAGCCTTGGCCGGCCGCCTCGGGCAGCAGTGCAAACAAGGGCGTGCCCTGGGCCTGGGCCGGGGTGCGGCCCCACATGGCGCACACGGCCGGGTTGGCCCACTCCACCACGTAGCGCGGCCCCATCAGCACGGCTACGGCGGCCGGGGCTTGCTCAAAAATGCGCTGCAGCTCCCCGCGTCGGGCCTCAGCTTCGGCACGGGCAGCTTTTTCGCGCGACTGGCTGTCGCGCAGGGCGGTTTCTACGGCCGTGCGGGGCTGGTCGGCCGTGTCGGTAAAGCTCACCAGCAGCCCGGTGCCCACGCGCTGGCCCGCTACCCGGAAGTAATTGTTGTAGCCGTCGGACTGGTAGTTCAACTCGTACTGCCCCGGCTGCCCAGACAGAAATGTGTCGCGGTGAAACGCAAAGGCCCCGTTGCCGAGCGTGTCCGGAAACTGCTGCTGGTAGGTGTGGGCTACATTGGCCGGTAGTCCGAGCATCCGCTGCGCCGCTGGGTTGAGAAAGGCGAAAGCGAAATCCACTACCTCCTTTGCCGAATTATATACCGGGGTGTAGAGTACGACGCCCGTCAGCGAAATATCTGCCAGGGCTTCCAGCAGCTCCTGCGGCGGAAAGGTGTCGGGCGAGGGCACGAGGGAGCGCATAAGGAAAAAGAAAGGGGCCCCGGACCGGCGTCGGCGCAAACGGAGTCAAATGGGCAACCAAGCTACGCAACTGCTGGCCGGAAGCCGTTCTTTCCATACGGTCTAAACGGCATTTCGCCGGCCTGGCCCGCCTTCAGCCGGCGCGGGTGGCCAACCGGTGGTCGGGCCAGCTAACGTAGCCGTAGCCGTGACAAACATCAGCCGTCTATCCGACAGGCATCATATACCCAGCTGAAGCCCCTCCTAATTTTTGGGTTCGTAATAAACGTCCTCAAACTCATGAAAAAGACTCTCGTATCGGCCGGACTGGCCTTGCTCGCATGCGGAGCCCAGGCCCAGATGCTGAAAGCCACCCAAGTGCCCGCCGTCGTCAAGGCCACGTTCAAGGCCCAGTACCTGACGGTGAAACCAACACCCAGGAAGAAGAGTACGGCAACTACGAAGCCGGCTTTACCGTGAATGGCGCCACGATGTCGGCGCTGATTAACCCGGCCGGGGAACTGGTCGAAAAAGAAACCGACATGGCGGCCACTAAGCTGCCCGCGGCCGTGCGCGCCATGCTGGCCCGCGACTACAAAACCTACAAAGTGACGGAAGCCGCCACGATTGTCTCGGCCGCCGGCGTGACCACCCACGAAGCCAAATTGTCGAAAGCCGGTAAGAGGCACGACGTGCTCTGCAACGCGCTAGGTATATAGTTCCAAGGTATGATAGTGTATTTTCCGGGCTGGAATTTCGCACAGACCTGTGGGACAAGTCCTCCACGGCAGCGCCCGCACAACGGCGGCAACGCGGCGCGCTATCCAACCCAGCCAGGAAAGCCCACAAAGCTTGGCCACGCGCTACCGCATCAAGCCAAAAACGGGGGCCAAGTGGCGCCAGCGTCCCGGCGTCCTGGATGCGCGCACGGGGTCTGAACCGGCCACCAACGGTGCTTAGCCCCGGGCAAGAAGCCATCGCCGTGGCCTTTCGCCGGCACACCCGGCTGGCACTGGAC